>NZ_DASVSF010000082.1 GCF_036388275.1 Longimicrobium sp. | reverse complement strand
CGCACCGTGCGCCTCGCAGGGCTTCAGAGCTCCGGTTGCCCGGCCACCCTGCCTGCTCGGCTACATGTGTCACAGGCATTTCACATGGTGAACTCCTTTCAGTTCACAAGAGAGATCAGGCTTCGCCTGACGCACCAGAGGTCGCAGAGGTGAAAGAGAGGATGCAGAGTAAAAGATTCTTTTCTCTGCGTCCTCTCCGTTTTCTCTGCGTCCTCTGCGTGAAACCGCCCTTCCAGCGGAGCTAGAACAGCGCCATCTGCTGGGGCAGGCGCAGGGCTCGCATGCGGGTGACGTCGATGGGGGGCGTGGGACGGTCCTGGCGCGCCACGTCCAGCATCCCGGAAAAGCGGCGCTTGGCCAGCGCCTGGCCGACTACTTCCTTGGCCAGCGACGGCTCGTTGGCGTTCTCGCTCAGGTGGGCGAGCACCACGGCGCAGAGGCCGTCGTGGAACAGCTCCGTCACCAGCTCGCCGGCGGCGCGGTTGGAAAGGTGGCCGTGGCTTCCGCCGATGCGCGCCTTGACCGACCAGGGATAGGGGCTTTCGCGCAGCAGGATCTCGTCATGGTTGCTTTCCAGCACCAGCACGTCGCAGCACCGCAGTGCGTGCCGCACACCGGCCGTCGCGCGCCCCAGGTCGGTGGCGATCCCCAGCTTTTCCCCCGTCCCCGCCTCCGTCACCGTCACCGCGACGGGGTCGATGGCGTCGTGCACCGTCAGGAACGGCGTCACCACCAGCCCGCCGATTTCCACCGGCGACGCGCTCTCGTACGTCCTCACCTCTTCGGTGCCGTCCAGCAGCTGGCGGCAGGCGTTCCGGGTGAGCTCCGTCAGGTACAGCGGCACGTTCCACCGCCGCGCGGCGACGCCCATCCCGCGCGTGTGGTCGCCGTGGTCGTGGGTCACCAGCAGGGCGGTCAGTGAGGCGGGGTCCACCTCCACCTCCGCCAGCCGGCGCTCCAGGTCGCGCCCGCTGAACCCGGCGTCCACCAGAAGGCGGGTGTCGCCGGAGTCCACCAGGATCGCGTTTCCGCGGCTGCCGCTGCCCAGGATGGTGACGTTCAAGAAAGTGCGTGAGTGCGTTAGTGCGGGAGTGCGGGAGTGAACTGCGGAACGACGGACGCTCTCCCCTGCTCCAATGTAATCGAAGTGGGGGAGAGCGTCTAACCCTGTTCGGGCGCGGCGGATCGGCGCGTCAGCCTTCGCCGCCGCGGGCCAGGTTCCAGGCGCGGCGCAGGGCTTCGGCGTAGCTGTCGGCCATCTGCACCTTGCGGCGCGCCATGGCCCGCTTGGCCACGTCCAGGAACTTGTCGGCCCGGTACGCCGTCAGCTCCTCGCCGGTGCCCCAGCTGAACGGGGGAACGTACTTGGGCGGCATCGCGGCGCCGTACAGGTTGCTTCCCGCGCCCACGACGGTGCCCGTGTTCAGCAGCAGCCCGATCCCCGTCTTCACGTGGTCGCCCAGGAAGCAGCCCAGCTTGATCTCGCCCGTGTCCCGCTCGCCCTCCGGCGTCCACAGGCGCACGCTGCCGTAGTTGTTCTTCAGGTCGCTGTTCGTGGTCTCCGCACCCAGGTTCACCCACGCGCCCAGGTACGCGTGGCCGATGTGGCCGTCGTGGGCCTTGTTCACGAAGTCCAGGCACACGCTCTCGGCGAACTCGCCCCGGATGCGGCACCCCTGCCCGATGGTCACTTGCTCCAGCGGCCCGCCCAGCACGGTGCTGCTGTGCCCGACGTAGGCCGGACCGGCGAGACGGGTGAACGCGCGCACGGTCACCCCGTCGTCCAGCCAGACGGGTCCGGAGGAAAGGTCCAGCACCACGCCGGGCTCGATGCGCACGCCCTCCCCCAGCACCAGCGCGTGCTCCCCCATGCGGTGGGCGCCCGCGGGCAGGTTGACGACGGCGGGCTCGGGAAAGAGCGACTGGATGTCGATGGTCAGCTGGTCGCCGTTCCCTGACATCAGCTCCCACACGGGGCCGATCATCCGTCCCGCAAGCTCCACGGCACCGGTGCGGTCCAGCATGGTGGGCGGGGCGTCGAAGAAGCGGGCGTCCGGGCCGGGGGTGCCGTCCGGAGCGAACCAGCCGGCCACCTCGCCGTTCACCAGGATGGGGCCCGACCCGCCGCGCCGGGCCTTCCACACCTCGCCGCTCCCCCAGGCCGGCACCGCGCGGGCCGAGAGGAACAGCCTGTCACCGTCTCCGGGCGCGTCCGCGTAGCCGACGACCGGGGGAGAATCGCCCTCCGCGAAGCCCACCAGGTGATCCGCCGCGAGGTGCGCAACGCACCGCGCGCCGAACACCCGCTCGGCGCGGCGGCGCATGGACAGGGCGCCGAACGCCAGCTCGCCGCCCGGCCGGGTGAGCGCGAAGGGCTGCCATCCGCGGGAAATCGCGTCGTCGAAGAGGATCAGGGAAAGCATGGAGGAGCGAGTGCGTTAGTGCGTGAGTGCGTTAGTGCGTGAGTCCGGGCGCGCGCCTCTGCATCTTTTGGACTAGGCCAGCATGCACCCACGCCAAAACGACGAAGTGCGGTAGTGCGCACCAGGCCACTACCGCACTCACGCACCAACGCACTCACGCACTGCCGTTCAGTCCAGCTTCCGCAGCGCCTCCGGCAGCCGCTCCAGCATCGCCTTCAGCTCCGGCAGCCGGTCGCGCTGGGCCACGAAGGCCACGCCTTCCGTGCGGACCACCACCACGTCGGTCATGCCGAAGGCCACCACGGGGCCGGCGTCCGCGTACAGGATGCACCCCGAGCTGTCGACTGCGTGGGCGTCGCCCAGGAGGACGTTGCCCGCCTCGTCGGGGGTGCGCGTGCGCGCCACCGCGTCCCACGCGCCCACGTCGTCCCAGGCGAAGGTCGCGCGCACCACGCCCACCCGGTCCGAGCGCTCCAGCAGCGCCTCGTCGATGGAGATGGTGGGCACCCGGGCGAAGAACTCGGCCGTGGCATCGGGGCCGCCCTGGCGCAGGAGAGGGACGAGCCCGGCGAACTCCGGCGCGTGGCGGTCCAGCTCGTCCAGCAGGTCCGCGCAGCGCCAGACGAACAGGCCGGTGTTCCACAGGTACGTTCCCGCCGCCAGGTACCCCTCCGCCGTCTCGCGGTCGGGCTTTTCGACGAACTCGGCCACGGCGTTCCCCGGCTCCGGGTGCGCGTCGCCCTCCATCGCGGGCAGCGGCGCGCCCAGGTGGATGTAGCCGTACCCCGTCTCCGCCCGCGTGGGCGGAACGCCGATGGTGAACAGGCGGCGGTGGCCGGCCGCAAGCTGCGCCGCGCGGGCGATCAGCGCGCGGAACGCCTCCGGGGGATGGATGACGTGGTCGGCATGCAGCGACACCATCACCGCATCGGGGTCCATCCGCTCCAGCTCGGCGGCGGCCCAGGCCAGCACCGGCGCCGTTCCCGCCGCGCGCGGCTCCAGCAGCAGGTTGCGCTCGTCGAACTCCGGCAGTACCGAAAGCAGGGGCTCCGCCAGGTGCGCACCGGTGAGGATGCGCAGCCGCTCAGGCGGGATCAGGGGCGTGATGCGGTCGACCGTGTCGCGGATCAGCGGCTGGTCAGAAGCCAGCGGAAGCAGCTGCTTGGGGCGGCGCGGGGTGCTGACCGGCCAGAAGCGCGAGCCCACGCCCCCGGCCAGGATTACCGTCCACAGGTGAGGCCCGCCAGCCGTCATTCGTCGTCCTCCCCGGCGGGCGGGCCGCCGAACAGCTCGTCGACCCGGGCCAGCAGCTTCTTGGGGCTGAAGGGCTTGGTGAAGAAGTCCGTGGCGCCCAGCTCCAGCGCCTGACGGCGGTCGGCGTCCTGGCCCTTGGCGGTGAGGATGATGATGGGCGTGTCGCGCCGGTGCGGCAGCTGGCGCGCCTCGGCCAGCACCTCCAGCCCGGTGGCGTACGGCATCATGATGTCCAGCAGCACCACGTCGATGGGCTCGGGGCCCTGCAGCTCGTCGAGTGCCGCGCGCCCGTCGGCCACCAGCGTGACCTCGTACGGCCCCTGCTCCAGCTTCATCTGGATGATGCGGCCGATGTGGGGCTCGTCGTCGGCCACGAGCACGCGGCGCGGCCCGCCGTCGGGAGTTTCGGTCATGGGGTCCGGCGGTGGGAAGGGAACCGGGTGGGCGCGGACGGGGTTGTATCGCTCACACCAGCGCGGCCAGCTCGTCGCGGCGGTCGGCCAGCTCGCGCAGCAGCGGGGCGAAGCCCACGCCCTCGCCCAGCAGCACGGCCAGCAGCACCTCGGGCGAAAGCGTGGCCACCAGCGCCACCCCGCGCTCCAGCCGGGCCGCCACGACCGACGCGGGGCCCGCGCCGGCGGCGCGTCCCAGCTGCGAGGCGGCGCTGGCCACCCCCGGCACCATGGCCGACACCGTCTCGGCGTCGAGGGGTCCCTCGCCCTGGTGCGCGATCAGCAGGCCGTCGTGGCCCAGCACCAGCACGTGCTGCACCCCCGGGTGGCCGCGAAGCGAGGAAAGGGCCGTCTCGAGCTGGGGCATTTCGCGCGCTCTCCGCCGTGGTGAAAAGGGCCGGTGGAACGCGAGCAACGTACCGGCGGGCGCGGCCCCGCGTCAACCCTGGAAAACCGGGCGGCCACCTTGACGCGCGCTCCCGCCGTCCCCTATGGTTACCCGCGCGCCCGCCCTCGTGGCGGCGCTGTTTTTTTCACGCGCCCACCCGCGCAGCGCGCGCGGGCCGGGCCGCTCCTGGAGGGATCCGGCGGTGCGACTTTCGCTCCTTGCTCTTGTGCTCGTTCTTCCTCTCGCCGGCGCGCTCAGCGCCTGCGAAGGCAACTCGTTCTTCGGTGAGCCGCGGCTGCGCGCCGACACGGTTTCGCTGGCCGCCCCCACCAGCGCCACCACCTTTGCCACGGCCATCGACCTGGTGCCCCAGGGGCTGGGGGGCCCGCTGGAGAGCTTTCCGGAAACCCCGGCCGACGCCGACCGCTACGACTTCTCGGTGCGCCAGGTGGGCGGCCAGCTGGTGCTGCGCCCGTTCGTGCCCGTCGGCAGCACCAGCGGTGCGGAGATCGGCCGCACGTCCCGCGACTTCGACGCCCTCCGCGAGGCGCCCCGCAGCGGCGCCGACTACGGCGACGAAGCCGTGCCGCTGGTGCTGAACGCCACCTACATCATGCGCTCGCGCCCCTGGAGCAACGGGGTGCAGCGCTGCCAGACGTACGCCAAGGCCAAGGTGACGGCGCTAGACGCGGCGGCGCAGACGGTGAGCCTGGCGGTGGTGCTCAACGAAAACTGCGACGACGAGCGCCTCGCCGACTGATGATCGACGTTCGGCTGATCCGGCAGGACCCCGACGCCGTCCGCCAGCGGCTGGCCGCGCGCGGCAAGGGCGGCGAGACCAGCGCGGCCATCGGCCGCGTGCTGGCCCTCGACGCCGAGCGGCGCGCGCTGATCGGCGAGGGCGACGAGCTCAAGGCCCGCCGCAACGCCGTCAGCCAGCAGGTGGGCGAGCGCAGGCGCAGGGGCGAAAGCGCCGACGACCTGATCGCCGAAACCCGCACGGCGGGCGACCGCATCAAGGAAATCGACGCGCGGCTTCGCGAGGTGGAAGGCGCCGTCGAGCACGAGCTGCTGCGCATTCCCAACCTGGTGGACCCGTCCGTCCCCGAGGGCGGCGAAGAGGCCAACGTGGTCGTCCGCACCTGGGGGGAGCCGCGCGAGTTCGGCTTCGCCCCGCGCCCGCACTGGGAGATCGGCACCGAGCTGGGGCTGATGGACCTGGCTGGCGGGGCCAAGGTGGCGGGAAGCGGCTTTCCCGCGTACCGGGGGATGGGCGCGCGGCTGCAGCGCGCGCTGATCAACTTCTTCCTGGACCTGCACACCCGCGAGCACGGCTACACCGAGGTGGAGCCGCCCTTTCTGGTAACGCGCGAGTCGATGCAGGGCACGGGGCAGTACCCCAAGTTCGTGGAAGACGGCGACGCCTACGAGCTGCCGGAGGACGGGCTGTACCTGGTGCCCACCAGCGAGGTGCCGCTGGTGAACCTGCTGCGCGACGAGCTGCTGGACGCCGGCCGCCTGCCCACGCGCTTCACCGCCTACTCGCCCTGCTTTCGCCGCGAGGCGGGGGCGGCGGGCAAGGACACGCGCGGGCTGCTGCGGCTTCACCAGTTCGACAAGGTGGAGCTGGTGCGCTTCGAGCGGCCGGAGCGCTCGTGGGAGGCGCTGGAGGAGATGACGGGGCACGCCGAGCGGGTGCTTCAGCTGCTGGGCCTTCCCTACCGCGTGCTGCTGCTGGCCGGCGGCGACACGGGCTTCGGCTCGGCCAAGACGTACGACCTGGAGGTGTGGGCGCCGGGCGTCGACCGCTGGCTGGAAGTGTCGAGCGCCAGCAACATGACCGACTTCCAGGCGCGGCGCGCCAGCATCCGCTACCGCCCCGAGCCGGGCGCCCGGCCCGAGTTCGTCCACACGCTGAACGCGTCGGGGCTGGCGCTGCCGCGCACGGTGATCGCCCTGCTGGAGAACGGGCAGCAGGAAGACGGGTCGGTTTCCGTTCCCGAGGCGCTGCGCCCGTACCTGGGGACGGACCGGCTGGTTCGCCCCTGACCGCGGCCGGGCGCGTCCCGTTGGGCGCGCCGGACCCCATCCACCGCTCCTTCATGCGGACCCCCGCCCCGCCGCGCCGCGGATGAACCGGCGCCACTGGCCCACCGCCCTCGCGGTGCTGGCCGCGGCCATCCTGGCCTGGTACCTGGTGTACAGCCAGGCGCTCGTGCGCGAGATGCGCAAGGACGCCCAGGTGCACTCGCGCATGGTGGTGCGGGTGTTCCACGGCCTGACGGACCCGCAGGCCGAGCCGGTGGGCACCCTGCTGGCGCTGTCGGGAGAAATCCAGCGCCTGCGCGTGCCCATCGTGTACGCCGACCAGGACGGGGTGCCCGCGTACTGGGTGAACCTTCCCTTCGAGGCCGTCCCGGGCGACACCGCGGACATGATCCGCGTGATGGACTACTCGGAGCGGCTGGCCTCGCGCAACCCGCCGCTGACGGAGGCGGGGCTGGGCACCATCTACTTCGGCGACCCGCCCACGGTGGAGCGGCTGCGGTGGATCCCACTCCTCCAGGTGGGCGCCCTGGTGGGGCTGCTGGGCGCACTGGCCTCCCTGATCCGCCACAACCAGCGCACCGAGCGCGAGCGCATCTGGGCGGCGATGGCGCGCGAGTCGGCGCACCAGATGGCCACGCCGCTGTCGTCGCTGGCGGGGTGGGTGGAGATCCTTCGCCTTCCCGACGAGGAGCGCGAGCCCATGGCTACCCTTCCCGCGGTGGCCGGCGAGATGGAAGCGGACCTGGACCGGCTGGAGAAGGTGGCGCGCCGCTTCGAGTGGATCGGCCGGCCGGTGCAGAAGGACCCGGTGGACGTACGCACGCTGCTGCGCGTGCTGGAGCGCTACATCCGCGTGCGGCTGCCGCAGCTGGGCCGCGGGGTAGACCTGGAGGTGGACGTGCCCGAGGGGACGCCGCCGGTGCTGGGCAACGCCATCTTGCTGGAGTGGGCGCTGGAGAACCTGGTGAAGAACGCGCTCGACGCGCTGGCGGGCTCCGGCGGGCGCATCTGCATCGAGGCGCAGGCGCACGGCGAGCGGAGGGTGGAGATCCGGGTGATCGACGACGGGCCCGGCGTGTCCCCGGCGGTGCGGAGCACGCTGTTCGATCCGGGCGTATCCACCAAGAAGGGGGGCTGGGGCGTGGGCCTTTCCCTGGCCCGCCGGATCGTGGAAGACGTCCACCACGGCCGCCTGCGCCTGGAGCCGTCGGAGAAGGGAGCACGGTTCGCGATGATCCTTCCCGCCGCCCCGCGCGAAAAGGATGCGGCGGACGACCAGCTGGTGCCCAGGCGCTTCGCGCGGAAGGCGGCGTCCTGAGTCGCGAGGCCCCGGCTGTGCTGGGGCGGATGAATCCGCGGCAACGACGGCCCGAAGTCCGCCTTCGCGGACTGCACTCTGAGAACATGGTGCGCGCAGCCACTACCATTGCATGCGGAAGCCGCTGGCCGGGCTTCCGCAGTCAGTTTCTGTTACCGTAGTGACCGTCGTTACCGTCCTGACCGCAGTTACCGATGACGTTTGACCTGTCGCACCTGAACCCCGAGCAGCGCGAGGCGGCTTCCCATTTCGAGGGGCCGCTGCTGGTGCTGGCCGGCGCCGGATCGGGAAAGACCCGCGTGCTCACCACACGCATCGCGTGGCTGGTGGAGGAGATGGGCGTAGACCCGGCCAGCATCCTTGCCCTTACCTTCACCAACAAGGCCGCGGGAGAGATGCGCGAGCGGGTGAGGACCAGCCTGGGCAAGGACCTCGCGGGAATGTGGATCGGCACCTTCCACTCCGTGGGCGTGCGCATCCTGCGGCGCGACGGCACCCGCCTGGGATGGAGCCCCGGCTTCACCGTCTACGACGCCGACGACACCGACGGGCTGGTGAAGCGCATCCTTCGCGACCAGCTGCAGGTGGACATCAAGAAGTTCTCGCCCCGTGCGGTGCACGGCGCCATCTCGTCCGCCAAGAACGAGCTGATGGGCCCGGAGGCGTACGCGCAGGGCGCCAGCGACCCGTTCGAGCGCGTGGTGGCGGACGTGTTTCCGCGCTACCAGAAGGCGCTCAAGGACGCCAACGCCTTCGACTTCGACGACCTGCTGGTGAAGCCGGTGGAGCTGTTCCGGCAGAGCCCGCCCGTGCTGGAACGCTACCAGCGGCGCTTTCCCTTCCTCCTGGTGGACGAGTACCAGGACACCAACCGCGCGCAGTACGCGTTCCTGCGCCTGCTGGCCGGCGAGCACCACAACCTGTTCGTGGTGGGCGACGACGACCAGTCCATCTACGGCTGGCGCGGCGCAGACATCCGCAACATCCTGGACTTCGAAACGGACTTTCCCAACGCCCGGATGGTGAGGCTGGAGCAGAACTACCGCTCCACCAGCACCATCCTGGACGCCGCCAACCGGGTGATCTCGCAGAACGTACAGCGCAAGGGGAAGACGCTGCGCACCGACGCCGGCGAGGGCGAGCGCATCACCCTCGTCGAGTGCGCCGACGAGGCCGACGAGGCACGCTGGGTGGCGGAAGAGATCCGCGTGCGGATGGCCGACAACCTGTCGCTGGCGCTGAAGAACTTCGTCGTCCTCTACCGCACCAACGCCCAGTCGCGCGCCATGGAAGAGGGGCTGCGCCGCGAGGGGATGGCGTACCGGGTGATCGGCGGAACCCGCTTCTACGAGCGCCGCGAGGTGAAGGACGCGCTCGCCTACCTGCGGCTCGTCGCCAACCCCGCCGCGGACGAGGCCTTTCTCCGCGTCGTCAACGTCCCCCGGCGGGGGATCGGCGACGCGTCGGTGGCGCGGCTGGCGGAGCACGCGACGGCGCGCGGGCTGCCCCTGCTGCGCGCGGCGGAGGAGGCTGCATCGGTGGAGGGAATCCGCGGCGTGGCGGCGCGGGCGCTGCCGGAGATGGCCGCGCTGATCCGCAAGTACGCGGCGCTGGCCGGACGCGAGGGGATCGGCCTGGACGGGCTGCTGCGGGAGCTGGTGATCGAGGCGGGGCTGGTGGAGGCGCTCAAGGCCGAGGGCCCCGAGGGCAAGGACCGCCTGATGAACCTGGACGAGCTGATCGCGGGTGCGGCCGACGTCCAGCGGCGGCTGGAGGACGAAGATCCCGAGCTGATGATGGAGCTGGAAGAGGTGGGCGAAACGTCACCGCGCGCCGTCGACCTGTTCCTTGGCCACGTGGCGCTGGTGGCCGACGTGGACCAGCACGATCCGCACGCCGACGCGGTGTCGATGATGACGCTTCACAACGCCAAGGGGCTGGAGTTTCCCTTCGTCTTCATCACCGGGCTGGAGGACGGCCTGTTCCCCCTGGTGCGCGCGATGGACGAGCCCGCCGACATGGAAGAGGAGCGGCGGCTCTTCTATGTCGGGGTGACGCGCGCCGAGCGCAAGCTGTACCTGTCACACGCGCGGCGGCGGCGGCGGGGCGCCACGTACATGGACTGCGTGGCGTCGCAGTTCCTGGAGTCGGTGCCCAAGGAGCTGACGGAGACGCGCCGCACGCCTCGCATCCTGGAGCGCACGTCCAGCTATCCGCAGCCGTGGAAGCAGTTCGGCGACTTCGGGCGGCCGGGCACGCGCCGCGAACGGCTGTACGGCTCCGCCCCCGCCGCGCCCGCGTACGATGGCGACCCCAGCTACCAGGTGGACTACTCGGATTCGCAGGACTCGCCGTCGCTGCGCAAGGGCTCGCGCGTGCGGCATCCCACGTTCGGCGTGGGCACGGTGATGGAGCTGTCGGGCTACTCCGAGAACGTGAAGGCGACGATCGAGTTCGACGACGTGGGCCGCAAGAGCATCCTGCTCAAGTACGCCAACCTGCAGCCCGAGTGGGAGTAGGCGCCGCCGGCTTCAGCGAAGCGCGTCGAGCACGGCCTCGGGGTGCTTGGCTACCACGCGCAGCAGGGCGCGGGCGGGGCCCTCGGGGCGGCGGCGGCCCTGCTCCCAGTTCCTCAGCGTGCCCACGGGCACGTCCATCAGCGCCGCGAACTTGGGCTGCGAAAGCTTCAGGCGCTGCCGGAGCTCCTTTACATCCACCTCGTCGTAGGTGAAGGTGCGGGAGGGCGGCGCGTCGCCGCGCAGGATGGCGCCGCCCTGGCGCACGCTTTCCAGGAGCTCGTCGAACAGTTCGTCACGCATGGGCATGGCTGGCCTCCCTTGGGGTTGAAGCTCATCCGTACTCGGCCTCGACGATGGCCCGCAGCGCCCGGCGCTGCGCCTCGGTGAGGTCGTCCTGCTGGTTCTTGGGATACACGTACAGCATCAGCAGCCGGTCGCGGGCCACGGCGAAGTAGTAGATCACGCGCACCCCGCCGCGCTTTCCCCGGCCGCTCCCCGCCCACCGCACCTTGCGGATGCCCCCCGTGCGCGGGATGACCGGCCCCACCGTGGGATCGTCGAGCAGCACGATCTGGAGGTCACGGTACGACTCGGGAGAGAGAAGTTCCTCCACGTGCCGCGTGAACAGCGGCGTCTCGACGATTTCCATGGGACGAGAGACTGGGGTGACCTCCCGCCCGGCACCCATCATACACCAATGACGCACCCGTGTCAATGGTGTACCCGGCGCCCTCCGATCGCGTGGGGGAGAGGACGAAATTTACGCTTCTCACCCTCGCCACTCCTACCCATATCTTTCGCCATCGGCCGGTAAATCCGAACGTTGCGCACGACGTCGGCGAGACCGCGCCGGGGCTGGGATGGCGATCGTTCGGAAGCAGGCGGGCGCGACGTCGAGGCTCCCGAGCCGACACGGAGCGAACGGTTCGCCCGGCTCGCGCGCCCGCCGTGGTTGAACCGTCCGGCGCGGGCGGGTTATATTGCCGCATGTCCACCAGTGCCATCGACCTGCTCAAGAGCGGCACCGTGCCGCTGTACCTGGCCCCGCAGGCGGGAGTCAGTGAATCTCCCTTCCGCCGGCTGTGCCGGTCGTACGGGGCCGACGTCGTCGTGTCGGAGTTCGTTTCGGCCGAGGGCATCCGGCGCCACGACCGCCGCACCCACTCGTACCTGCGCTTTCACGACGACGAGCGCCCCATCGGCATCCAGATCTTCGGCGCTGAGCCGGAGGCCATGGCCCAGGCCGCGCGGCTCGTGGAAGAGGTGTACGAGCCCGACTTCCTGGACATCAACTTCGGGTGCCCGGTGAAAAAGGTGGTCAACCGCAACGGCGGCTCGGGGTGCCTGCGCGACCTGGACCTGGTGCGCGACATCATCCGGGCGGTCAAGGCGGCCATCTCCATCCCGACGACGGTCAAGATCCGCAGCGGCTTCACCGAGCAGACGCGCAACCCGGTGGAGATCGCGCTGCGCTGCCAGGACGCCGGCGCCGAGGTGCTGACGCTTCACGCCCGCACCCGCACGCAGATGTACAGCGGGACGGCCAACTGGGACGAGATCGCCGCCGTCAAGCAAGCGCTCGACATCCCGGTGATCGGCAACGGCGACGTGTTCACCGGCGAGGCGGCGGCGCGGATGCGCGACCACACCAGCTGCGATGGCATCATGATCGCCCGGGGCTCGCACGGGGCACCGTGGCTGTTCTCGCAGGCCCGCGCGGCGCTGGAGGGGCGGCCTGTGCCCGCCGATCCGGAGGCGGCCGAGCGCTTCCGCATCGTCATCGAGCACGCGCGGCTGGCCATTGCCTGGGAGGCGGACGAGGAAAAGGCGATGATCGAGTTCCGCAAGCACCTGGGCTGGTATACCAAGGGGCTTCCCAACGGGCGCTACCTGCGCCAGGAATTGTTCGAGGTGCGGCGGCTGGACGAGGCCGAGCGCCTGCTGGAAGGGTACCTGGCGCAGGTGGAGCAGGGGGCGGCCGCGTGACCCCCGAGTCCCTCCGCGCGCTGCTGGGCGAGGTGGCCAGCGGCGCGTCGTCCATCGCCGACGCCGAGCGGCGGCTGGCCTGGGCACCGGTGGAAGACCTGGACTTCGCGCGGGTGGACCACCACCGCGCCCTTCGCCACGGCTTTCCCGAGGTCGTCTTCGGGCAGGGGAAGACGCCGGACCAGGTCGTCGCCCTCGCGGTCCGCATCGCGGAGCGCGGGGAGGGGTTCCTGGCCACGCGCCTGGCGCCCGAGGCGCGCGAGCCCCTGCGGTCCGCCCTTCCCGCCATCGAGCTGAACGAGCTGGGGCGGACGGCGTACCTGGCGCCCGCCGAGCCGGTGGAGCGGCGGACGCGCGGCACCGTGCTGGTCGTTACCGCCGGCACCAGCGACCTGCCCGTCGCTGAGGAGGCGGCGGTGACGGCACGCGCGTACGGCAACCCGGTGGAGCGGCTGACGGACGTGGGCGTGGCCGGCATCCACCGCATCCTCAGCGCGCGCGACACGCTGTCGTCCGCCGCCGTGGTCATCGTGATCGCGGGGATGGAGGGCGCGCTTCCCTCCGTCGTCGGCGGCCTGGTTTCCGTTCCCGTGATCGCCGTCCCGACCAGCGTGGGCTACGGCGCTTCGTTCGGCGGCCTTTCGGCGCTGCTGGGGATGCTGAACTCCTGCGCGTCGGGGGTCACCGTGGTGAACATCGACAACGGGTTCGGCGCGGCGGCCGCCGCGTCGCGCATCAACCTGCTTCCGCCCCCCTGACGATTTCCACGTCAATCCGCGTTCCCCATCCGCTTCCGCTCGCCGTCTCGGCGCTGGCGTACGCCGCCGCGCTCGGGCTCGCGGCGCGGCTGCCGTGGTGGGGCGCGGCGCTGTCCGTCATCATCCTGCTTGCCCTGGCCGTGTGGGCGTTCCACGTCCGCGGCAAGGATGCCGGGGCCGCCGCGGCGCTCTGGCCCCCCGTCCACCTGCTGATCGCCGCGACCGGTCACCTGGCCTCGCCCCTGGCGCCGCTCGCGGCCGGATGGGTGGTGCTCTTCGGCCGGCGCGCGCCGAAGTGGGCGGCGCCCGCGGCGGGCGTCGTGGCGGCGCTGGGGATCGGCGCGGACTGGATGGATGGCACGGCGCCGGGATGGACGGCGGCGGCGGGATGGGTGCTGTTGATGGCGCTGGCGGCGGGGCTCGCGGCGTGGGTGGCGCACGGGCCGGGGGCGAAGCGCATCGGGAGCGCCGCGGTCGCCGAGCCCGAAGCGGCGCCCCGGCGCGAGGGCGAGGCGACGGACGCGGAGGCGGTGGAGAACGCGCTGGCGGTGATCCTTCGCGCCACCGACGCGCACGAGGCGGCGCTGTGGCGGGCCGACGGGCTGGACGACCAGCGCTCGGCCGCGCTGCTGGTGCGCGCCGCCGCGCCCGAGGTGCCCGCGGCCGAGTCGCCCGTGGCGCTGGCCGGCCACCCGTTCGCGTGGGCCATCGACGAGCGGCTTCCCCAGCGCATCCAGCGCGGCAAGCGCGACCTGCCCTCCCCCTGGGCGGCGGAGATGCTGCTGCTGCCGGTGGAGGTGGAGGCGCGGGTGATGGTGCTCGCACTCGCCTATCCCGGCCAGGTGCCGCCCGGGGCCGAGGCCGCGGCGGTGCGCGGGGGCCAGCACCTGGGCACGCTGCTGGGGCTGCTGAAGTCGCGCGCCGCCGTGCGCCGGGCAGACGCGGGGATGCGGGCGATGGCGGATGCCGTGCGCACCCTTCCCGGCGAGCTGGAGCTGGACAAGTTCGCCGCGCAGCTTGCCGCCGCCGTGCGCCAGGGCACCGGGGCCGCCGGCGCGGCGGTCGCCCTGGTGACGGACGATGCGGGGCGCGGCAAGGTGCTGCACGCGTCGGGCGAGCCCATGCCCATGGGCGCCGAGGCGTTCGGCGAGGGCGAGTCGCGGCTGTCGCTGGCGGTGAAGCACGGCGTGGACCTGAACTACGTGGACCTGCGCCGTGAGCGCGACCGGCTGCCGCTGCTGGCGCCGGGCGAAAAGTGGGAGCAGGCGCCGCGCTCGGCCGCCGTGCTGCCGCTGATGGTGGACGGACGGGCGATCGGCGTGGTGGCCGCGTGGCACCCGGAGCCCGGGCGCTTCGGCGAGCGGGAGCGGGAAATCCTTCACCTGCTGTGTTCGGTGGCCCCCATGCCCATGCGCAGCGCCCGCCGTTTCGAGGCACTGGACCAGCGGGCATCCACCGACCCGCTGACAGGCCTGCCCAACCGCAGCGCCTTCGACCAGCGGCTGGCGGCGCTGTCCAGCTACTTCGACCGCTACGCGCGCCCGTTCGCCCTGGTGACGCTGGACGTGGACTTCTTCAAGAAGTTCAACGACACCTGGGGCCACGAGGCAGGCGACCGCGTGCTGCAGCACGTGTCGGACCTGCTGAAGTCCACCGTTCGCGACGTGGACCTGCCGGCGCGGCTGGGCGGCGAGGAGTTCGCGGTGCTGCTTCCCGAGACCACGCTGCGCCAGGCCATGGACGCCGCCGAGCGCATCCGGCGCACGCTGGAGTCGCGCACGGTCAACTGGCAGGGCCGGCCGCTCTCGGTGACGGCCTCCGTCGGCGTATCCGCGTGCCCCGACTGCACCGCTACCCCCTCGGAGCTCCTGGGCCTGGCAGATGCCGCGCTGTACCGCGCCAAGGAGTCCGGACGCAACCGCGTCGCCGCGGCGCCGAAGCTGGAAGCCGCCGGTCGCTCGTAAGCCTCATCCGTTGAAAAGCAGTTTCACGCAGAGGTCGCAGAGGGAAAAGAGAGGACGCAGAGAACTGAATCGAAGTCTCTGCGTCCTCTCCGTTTTCTCTGCGTGATGCTTTTTTGCAGTTCAGGCGGGCACGGGCGTGGTGCTCTCGATGGATGCGCCCGCCGACGCCGAGCAGACGTAGACGCGCGGCTCCAGCCCCGTGGCGGACTGGTAGGCCTCCGCGACGGTGCGCGCGAAGTCGTCCGCGCCTTCCCCGTCCACCAGTGCGACCGCGCATCCCCCGAATCCCGCGCCCGTCATCCGCGCGCCGCGGCAGGCGCCGTGGCCCTGCGCCAGTTCCACGATTTCATCCAGTTCCTTCCTCGACACCTCGAAGTCGTCGCGCAGGCTGGCGTGGCTCTCGTTCATCAGCCGGCCCACCGTCTCCGCGTCGCCCCGCTCCAGCGCATCGGCCGCCTGCAGCGTGCGCGCGTTCTCGGTGATGACGTGGCGCGCGCGACGGCGCATCACGTTCTCCATCCTGGGCGCCAGGCGCTCGAACCGCTCCACGTCTACGTCGCGCAACGCCTCTACCCCGAAGAAGTCCGCCGCCTCCTCGCAATGGAGCCGCCGGTCGTTGTAGGCCGAGTCCACCAGCCCGCGCCGGGTGGCGGTGTCCAGGATCACCACGGCGCTCCCCGGCGGCATGGGCACCGAGCGCGTTTCCAGCGAGCGGCAGTCGATCAGCAGGGCGTGCCCCTCCTCGCCCGCGGCCGAGATCATCTGGTCCATGATGCCGCAGCGCACGCCGATCCAGTCGTTCTCCGCCCGCTGCGCGGCCAGCGCCATCTCGCGCGGATCCCACGGCATCCCCGAAATGGACGCAAAGGCGCGGGCGGAGGCCAGTTCGAAGGCCGCGCTGGACGAAAGCCCCGCGCCGATGGGCACGTCGCCGGCCGTCACGCCGTCCCACCCCTTCAGCCCGCGCGTCTTCTTCTGGAGCACCCACGCCACGCCCTGCACGTAGTTGATCCACTCGTTGCCCGTGCTGGCCAGGTGATCGAGGTCGAACTCGCGGTCCTCACCAAAGTCCAGCGAGTGGATCGCCACCTTCGAGTCGTCGCGCGGGCGCAGGGCGATCCAGGCGGCGCGGTCGATGGCCATCGGCAGCACGAAGCCGTCGTTGTAGTCGGTGTGCTCGCCGATCAGGTTGATCCGGCCGGGGGCGGCCCAGACGCCCGCCGGTTCCGTGCCGTACTGCGCACGGAAGCCGGCGGTGGCGCGGGCTGCGACATCGAGGACGGTGTCGGTCATACCTCTGATCAGATCACGCGACGTGGGTCCGGTAGAACTCCCAGGCGTCACCGATCATGTCCTGCAGCGTGTGCTTCTCGGGCACCCAGCCGAGCTCGTCGCGGGCCCGCTGCGACGAGGCGACCAGCGCGGCCGGGTCACCGTCGCGCCGCGGGGCGACCTCGACCGGCATCGGGTGCCCGGTGACCTCGCGGGCCACCTCGACGACCTGCCGGTTGGAGAAACCGTTGCCGTTGCCCAGATTGAAGATCTTGTGCTCGCCGCCGGTCGCCGCGTCGACCGCGAGCAGGTGTGCGCGGGCCAGGTCCTCGACGTGGATGTAGTC
>NZ_DASVSF010000081.1 GCF_036388275.1 Longimicrobium sp. | reverse complement strand
GCGCCACCTGCCAGCAGCAGAAGGTGCACCCGCTCGACTTCATTGCTCTTTCCATCGCCGCCCTGCGCTCCGGCAACGCTGCACCCAAGCTCCTGGCTGCTGCCACCTGAACGGTTACGCCGCGACTTCAGTCGCCCCAGCAGGGCCAGGCTCGCTTGCGTCGGCCCGCCGCTTGCACCCGCACCCCGCCCGGGTGACGAACAAGCCAAGTGCATGGGAGGACGTGAGATGGAGATCAGGCTAAAGCCCGTTCGGGAGCAGGTGATCGTGATTACCGGGGCCTCCAGCGGCATCGGGCTGGCCGCGGCGCAGCTGGCCGCACGCCGAGGTGCGCGGGTGGTGCTGGCCGCGCGCGACGAAGAGAACCTGCGCCGCATCGTGGCCGACATCCGGGCTGCGGGCGGCGACGCCGTGTACGCCGTCGCCGACACCAGCAGCCAGGAGCAGGTGCTGGGCATCGCCGAGACCGCGCTGCGCGAGTACGGCGGCTTCGACACCTGGATCAACAACGCGGCGGTTTCCATCTACGGCCGCTTGGACGAAACGCCGGTGGAGGACGCGCGCCGCCTGTTCGACGTGAACTACTGGGGCATGGTGCACGGCACCCTGGCCGCGCTGCCGCATCTGAAGCGCAGTGGCGGCTCGCTGATCAACGTCGCCAGCGTGGTGGCGGACCGCACGCTCCCGCTGCAGGGCCACTACAGCGCCAGCAAGCATGCGGTAAAGGCCTTCAGCGACGCTCTGCGGATGGAGTTGGAGCACGAGGGCGCGCCCGTGTCGGTGACCATCATCAAGCCCGGCTCCATCGACACGCCCTTCCCCCGGCACGCGCGCAACCTGATGGAATACGAGCCGACGCTGCCCGCGCCCGTCTACCGGCCGGAGACCGTCGCCGACGCCATCCTGTACTGCGCCGCACACCGCCGAAAATCGCTGACCGTCGGCGCCGGCGGGCGGATGATGGGGATGGCGGGGATGCTCGCGCCGCGCGCCACCGACCGCGGGTTCGAGGCGACCATGTGGTCGCAGCAGCAGAAGGACGAGCGCACGCGTCCCGGCCGCCGCGACGCGCTGTACCAGCCGCCGCTGGAGGAGGCCCACACGCGCGGCGACTACGAGGGCCGCGTGCGGCGGTCCAGCGCCTACACCAAGGCGGCGATGCGCCCCGGCGCCACTGCCCTGGCCGTGGGCCTGCTCGCGGGGCTGGGGCTGGCCCTGGCCGGACGCGCGGGGCTGTTGGGCGCGCCCGGCTGGCGCCGCGACGACGAACTGTTCGACATCGAGGATGAGGAGTTCCGCACGGTAGTAGAGGTGCAGCCCGGCGACGAGGTGGGCGCGCTCGCGGGTGACCTGGAGGCCACCGCGTCGGAGCTGGAGATGCCCAGCGACGACTACGCCATGCGCGGCGTGGAAACGCTGCCGAGCGGCGACTACGGCTTCCGCGCCGGCGCCGACCAGGCGTACTGAGGGGACCCGCTCGACCGGAACGACCGAGATGGGTGCGCAGGCAGCTCTTGCCTCGCACCCACTTCTGTCATCCTGAGCCCCAGGCACACCACACCGTCCCGTACGATGAGCCACGCGGGGCGAAGGATCTAGCCGCGGACACGTACAAACTGAGGCGCGGCAGCGGTCACGGCAGCCGAGGCCTCGGCTGCCGTGAGGCCCTCACCCGGCCGCGCTGACACGCGTGCCACCCACTCCCACAAACAGCGTGGGAGAGGGGGTACACTTCGGGCTGGAGTGCGGACAGGCAGGCCCGGTGCTCGGGCCGGCGCCCCCCATCCCCAGCCCTTCCCCCGCAAACTGCCGCGGGGGAAGGGAGCCAGTCGAGTGCGTCGGGCTGGCCGAAGCGCAATCGAATTCTCCTCTCCCTCATGGGGTGTATGGGGGAGAGGCCGGGAGAGGGGGGCGGCCGCGGCATGCCCCAGTGTCAGCCCGATCCGGTCGGCCGGGGAGATGTCCCTAATTCCGTCCGCGCGCTGACGCCTTTGTGGCGCCGCGAGTCGCACCCTGATCCAGAGTTCCCGGCGGGCGTCAGAAACTCAACAAAGAGGGCACAGCGTTTGCGCCCGTGATGGCACCTCAATCCCGGTTCCGGGCACTTGGCCGCGCTCCCTTCGCCGACCTTGCCCCGCCGTGCTCCCTTGCCCGTAAAGCCATGCATCACCAGCCCCACGCTGCCGCCGGACCGTACGACAAGCCGGACCTTCTTTGTCTCTGCCATCTGAGCTGGGACTTCGTCTTTCAGCGGCCCCACCACCTGATGAGCCGCTTTGCCCGCGAACGGCGCGTGTTCTTCTGGCAGGCCCCCGCGTACGACGCGGCGGAGCCGTGGCTGGACGTCAGCACGCGCGACGACGGGCTGGTGGTGGCGGTGCCGCACCTGCCCTGGCACGGATGGGACGCCAGCGACGTCATGCTGTGCGAGCTGCTGGACGCCTTCATGGCCGAGCAGGGCATCGGCGAGCACGTGGCCTGGTACTACGATCCGCTGGCGGTGGGCTACACGCGCCACCTGCAGCCGCTCGCCACCGTCTACGACGTGATGGACGAGCTGAAGAGCTTCAAGTGGGCGCCCGACCACCTGCCGGACCGCGAGCGCGAGCTGCTGGAGCGCGCGGACCTGGTGTTCACCGGCGGGCGGAGCATCTACGAGGCACGGGTGGGCCTTCACCCGTCCATCCACCTGTTCCCCAGCAGCATCGACGCCGCGCACTTCAACCGCGCGCGGGGCGACGTCGATGACCCGGCGGACCAGGCCGGCATCCCGCATCCCCGTATCGGATACTGCGGCGTGCTCGACGAGCGGCTGGACCTGGAGCTGGTGCGCGGCCTGGCGGCGGCGCGCCCCGACTGGCATCTGGTGTTCGTGGGTCCTGCCGCCAAGCTGGATGAAGACGATCTGCCTCGCGCGGCCAACATCCACTACCTGGCGGGCAAGCCGTACGCGGAGTTGCCCGACTACCTGGGCGGATGGGACGTGGCCGCGCTCTTCTTCGCCCGCAACGAGCACACGCGGTTCATCAGCCCCACCAAGACGCCGGAGTACCTCGCTGCCGGGCTGCCGACGGTGAGCTCGCCCATCGTGGACGTCGTCCGGGCGTGGGGAAGCACGGGGCTGGTGCACATCGCCGAGACGGTGGACGAGTGGGTGCAGGCGATCGAATCCGCCCTGGCGGAATCGGATCGCCGGGGCTGGCTGGAGAGAGTCGATGTGGAGCTGGCCAAGACTTCGTGGGACCGCACGTGGCAGGAGATGAGCGAGCTGATGGAGGAGGTGCTGGAGCAGCGGATGTTCGCCGCGGGCGACGAGTGGGATGCGCTGGAGAACGAAGTTTCGGGACTGATGGCTTCCGCGGGGGATTGATGTTCGACTACTTGATCGTCGGGGCGGGGTTCGCGGGGAGCGTCCTGGCCGAGCGGCTGGCCGTGGGCGCGGGAAAGCGGGTTCTGGTGGTCGACAAGCGCAACCACGTCGGCGGCAACGCGTACGACCACTACGACGACGCGGGCATCCTCGTCCACCGCTACGGGCCGCACATTTTCCACACCAACTCGCGCGAGGTGTGGGACTACCTGGGCCGCTTCACGGAGTGGCGTCCGTACGAGCACCGCGTGCGCGCCAGCGTCGACGGCATGCTGGTGCCCATGCCCATCAACCTCGACACCATCAACTCGCTGTACGGGCTGTCGCTCACCGCCTTCCAGGTCGACGAGTTCTTCAAGTCCGTCGCGGAGCCGGTGGACGAGATTCGCACGTCCGAGGATGTGGTGGTCAGCAAGGTGGGGCGCGAGCTGTACGAGAAGTTCTTTCGCAACTACACGCGAAAGCAGTGGGGGGTGGACCCGTCGGAGCTGGACGCGCAGGTGACGGCGCGCGTCCCCACGCGCACCAGCCGCGACGACCGCTACTTTACGGACACCTACCAGGCCATGCCCCTGCACGGGTACACCCGCATGTTCGAGAACATGCTGGCGCACCCCAACATCAAGGTGATGTTGAACACGGACTTCCGTGAGGTGGAGGGGCAGATTCCGTACGGCGAGGTGATCTACACGGGTCCCATCGACGAGTACTTCGACTTCCGGTTCGGCAAGCTGCCGTACCGCTCGCTCACGTTCCGCCACCAGACGCTGAACCAGGAACGGTACCAGCCGGCCGCGGTAGTCAACTATCCAAACGAGCATCCGTACACGCGGATCACGGAATTCAAGTATCTCACCGGCCAGGAGCACCCCAAGACGAGCATCGTCTTCGAGTACCCCGGCGACGAGGGCGATCCGTACTATCCCATTCCCCGGCCCGAGAACGCCGAGCTGTACCGTCAGTATCGCGACCTGGCCGAGGAGACGCAGGGCGTGTGGTTCGTGGGGCGGCTCGCGACCTATCGCTACTACAACATGGACCAGGTGGTGGCCCAGGCCCTGACGACCTACAAGAAGATCACGGGCGCCAAGCCCGTACGTCCGAACGCCCGCCAGCCGGAGCTCGCGGGGGCCTGAGCGTCAGCCTCCGCAGCTGACGACCAGCGTTGCGCTGGACGGCGAGGCGCGGGCAGGTGCCCGCGCCTCGCTTTCGTACCCGCTTGCCGTGGGCCAACTTGCGGAATCCGGAGTGTTTGGTTACGGTTGGTACCCGTCACCGCCCCGCATCCCTCCTCCTCGATGGATCATGCCGACCCCTCTGAGACGTGCGCTCGCTCTCACCGTGCTTCTCGGCGCCGCCAACGCCTGCGAATTGGGGACGGGGAGCGACGGGCGCTTCACGGTGATGGTGCTGTCGTTCGGTGGAGGGCTGGCCCAGCCGTATTACACCGGCGACGACATGACCACTCCCCGGCGGCCGATCGTGCTAACGGGCGACACCGCGCGCTTCCAGCCGTACGCGGCGCGGTGCTCCGGGGTGCGGGTCGCCGGGAAGGTGGATGAAAACACGGTCGATTGCGTGATCGTCCCGACTCCCTCCGGGATCCGCTGGTCGAGCAGCAACCCCGCGGTCGCCGAGGTGGATCCGTCGTCGGGGCTGGCTCGCGCCACCGGGAGCGGCACGGTGACGATTCGCGCGGAAGCGGATGGGTACGTCACCGACCACACCTCCGTCGGTTTCCGGACGGACGACCTCAGCGCGGTCCGGACCATCGAGGTGCGGCAGGTGGCCCGCATCGTGATCGCCGCCGATTCCGCTTCGCGCGACGGCCGTCGGGTCCCCGTCGATGTGGCGCCGGGGTCCGGGCGCGTCCGAATGGTACCGGGAGACGTTCACTTCTACTCGGTCAAACAGGTGATCGACACGAACGACAACGACATCTTCCCGGAGCTCGACCCCCGCAAGGGGCGTTTCGTGTGGACCAGCTCCGGGCCCGGGCTGATGGTGACGGTGGCCGATGGGGTGCTCAGCCGCGAGGGGCGTTCCGTCGCGACGGCGCGCGGCCTCTACGAGGTTTCGGTATTCGCCGGCGGGCGGCGCGGCGCGCTGGTCGCCGAAGTCGGCGGGCTGGCTTCGGCGAGAGTCGTGAACGCGTCCCCGGCGGCTACGCGACGCGGTACTCGATGACGTGCACGGCGCCTGGAGAGGCGGCGCTGGGCATGACGTTCGGACTGGATCGTGACACGACGGGCTTCGTGTTCCGGGTGCCGGTTTCCGCGCGGTAGCTCACCCGCCGCAGCTGACGACCAGGCATCCGGGAAGGCTGAGGACGAGCAGGAGCAGGGCGGCGCGGGCGATCTGTCGCATCTCGTAGTCTCCGGGCAGAGGTTCGGGCGCGCCATCGAGCAGGTTGCCCGCCATCCGAACAACAAAAGCAGGTCTCACACGGAGGGCACGGAGGACACGGAGGAGGGACGGAGGAACACACCCTCCCGCTTTTTCCTCTGTGCCCTCCGTGCCCTCCGTGTGAGGCTCTTCTTTTATAGAACTTTCAGACGCCCGCCAGTTCCGGCTCGCGCACCTGCTTCGGCGCGATGGATGTGACGGGAACGGTGCGCACCGCGATCTCCGGCGCGAGCAGCTTGTACATCACCGGCGTCACCAGGCGAGCCAGGACGGTGGACGAGACCAGGCCGCCGATGATCACCCAGGCCAGCGGCGAGTAGAGCGACGATCCCTCCACCGCCAGCGGCAGCAGCCCGCCGATCGCCGTCAGCGTCGTCAGCACGATAGGGACGAAGCGCACCTCGCCCGCCTGCTGAATGGCGTCCACCAGCGGCACCCCTTCCTCGCGCAGCTGGTTGGTGAAATCCACCAGCAGAATGCTCGTCTTGATCTCGATGCCGATCAGCGCCACGAACCCGATCACCGCCGTGAACGAGAGCGTGTTGCCCGTCAGCCACAGCGCCGCGATGCCGCCCACGAAGCCCAGCGGAATCACCGACGCCACGATCAGCGTGCTGCGGAAGGTGCGGAACTCCAGCACCAGAATGGCCAGGATCATGAACACCGCCACGATCACCGCGCCGCCCACCCCGCCGAAGCTTTCTTCCCGGCTCTCGATCTCCCCCGCCGCCGTCCAGCGGTAGCCCTCCGGCAGCTTCATTCCCTCCAGGTCCCCCAGCACCGAGCGCGTCACCCGGTCGGTGTTGAAGCCGCTGCGCACGAACGACGTCACCGTGACGCTGCGCTCCTGGTTGTGCCGCTGGATCAGCCCGGGCGACGACTCGAACTTCACGTCCGCCACCTGCCGCAGCGGAACGGCCGCGCCGGTCATCGACGACACGTACACGCGGTCCAGCGCCTCCACCGAGGGCGTGCCGGCGTGGGGCAGGGTCACGCGGATGGGATACTCGTCGCCCGCGCCGTCGCGGAAGGTGCCCGCGTTCAGCCCCGCCAGTCCCAGGCGGATCGTGCGGTCCACCTCCACCGCGGGAATGCCGAACAGCCCCGCCTTGTGCTCGTCCACGTCTACCCGCAGGTCCGTCCGCGCCAGGCGCACGGGGTTGTCGACGTACATGGTTCCCGGCGTGCGGCGGATCACCTGCTCCACCCGCGCCGCCAGCGTGCGCAGCGTGTCCAGGTCCGGTCCGGCCAGGCGGATGGCGACCGGCGCATCCACCGGCGGGCCGTTCTCGAACTCCTTCACCTGGATGCGCGCATTCGGATAAGCCGCCATCCGCGCGCGAAGCGTGTCGAGCATCGCCGGCGTGCGGCGCGCGGCGTACTCGTCCAGCGTCACGAACAGCTGCGCCACGCTGGGGTTCTGGTTGCGCGGGACGACGTTGTAGTACACCTGCGGATTGCCGCGCCCCACGTTCGTCATCACGCTCTGCACGCCGGGGAGCTGCGCCAGCGCACGCTCGGCGAAGCGCGCGGCTTTGTCCGTCTCCTCCAGGCTGCTGCCGTCCGGCGTGTCGATGTCCACCAGGAACTGCGGCGTTCCCGCCTTGGGAAAGAGCGAAAAGCCCACCACCGGCACCAGGGCGAACGACGCCAGCAGCAGCACCCCCGCCGCGGCCAGCGTACGTCCGGGCCGCGCCAGCGACGCGTGCAGCACCGGCGCGTACGTCCGCCCGATCCCGCCGTGCAGCGCCCGCATGAAGACGTTCCCCCGCGGATCGGAGTGGCGCGACAGCACGCGGCTGGCCAGCCAGGGTACGATGGTGAGGGAGACGATCAGCGACGCCAGCACCGTGAAGATCACCGCCAACGGCATCACGCGGATGAACTTGCCCGCGTTACCGGGAAGAAAGATCAGTGGAAGAAAGGCGAAGATCAGCGTGGCCGTGCAGCCCACGACGGCGATGGCGATCTGCCGCGTGGCCAGCAGCGCCGCCTCGCGCCGCGAGTGCCCCTCGCGCAGGAAGCGTTCGATGTTCTCCACCACCACGATGCTGTCGTCCACCAGCAGCCCCAGCGCGATCACGAACCCCACGATCGAAAGCTGGTTGATGGTGAACCCGGTCAGGTTCAGCGCGGTGAGCCCCATCGCGATGGAAAGCGGAATGGACACCATCACGATCCCCGCCGCGCGCCCGCCCAGCGGCAGCAGCGTCAGCAGCACCAGGAGGATGGCGATGGCGAAGTCGCGCCCCAGGTGCGAAAGCCGCTCCTCCACGTTCCTGGACTGGTCGAATCCGCGCTCCAGCTTCACCCCCGCCGGCAGCGTCTTTTCGAACGCGTCCAGTTCCGCCCAGATGCCGTCGCGCACGGCTGAGATGTTGGCCTCGGGCTGCTGGTTGGCCGTGACGAACACCGCGCGGCGGCCGTTGTAGCGGGCGATGTGCGTCGCATCGGCGTAGCCCCAGCGCACGTCGGCCACGTCGCGCAGGTAGACCACGGAGCCGCCCGCGGCGCGGATGACGGTGTTGCGGATCTCGTCGATGGACTGGAAGTCGCCGCTGGTCTTTACGCTGAACCGGCGGGTGCCCGCATCCACCGAGCCGCCGGGGATGCTCGTGTTCTCCCCACCGATGGCCTGCAGCACCTGGCCGGGCGGAATGCGCAGCTCGGCCAGGCGCCCCAGGTTCAGCTGCACGCCCACCTCGCGCTCGGGGAACGCCCACGACTCCGCCCGGCGCACGCCGGGGACGGCCTGGATGCGCTCCTCCAGCCGCTCCGCCCGGCGCTGCAGCTCGTGGTACGGCACCGCCTCCGACACCAGCGCCACCTGCACGATGTTCACGTCGGCGGCGTTGATCTTGTCCACGTCCAGCGAGTGCAGGTTGGCCGGCAGGGACGGACGAAGGGCGTTCACCTCGCGCAGCACCTCGTCGTACTTGTCGTCGGCATCCGCCGCGGGATCGAACTCGGCGATGAGCACCGCCAGCCCGTCCTCTACCCGCGCCTCCACCTTCTGCAGCCCCTCCAGCTCGCCCACCCGCTCCTCGATGGGCTCCACCACCAGCTGCTCGATCTCCGCCGCGCTGGCGCCGGGGTACACGCCCACCACCAGGTAGGTGGGGATGGAAAGCAGCGGGTCCTCGGCCTTGGGGATGGCCTGCCACGAGGCGAAGCCCATGGCGGCCGTCATCAGGAAGAGCACCACCGTCAGCTGGGGACGGTCGACGAAGAACTCCGTGATGCGGCTGATCATGGCACCACCTTCACGGCCGCGCCGTCGCTCAGGTACGCCGCACCGTCCGTCACCACGCGGTCCACGCCCTCCAGCCCGCCCGTCACCGTCACCCGCTCGCCCTGGATGAAGCCCACGGTCACCGGCAGCCGCCGCGCGCGCCGCCCGTCCGCCGACAGCGTGTAGAGCGTAGCGGACTCGTCGTCCGCCTCCAGGATGGCGCCGATGGGGACCACCGCCATCTGCGCCCCGGCCGCCGGGCGGATCTCCACCCGGCCGACGAGGCCGGACGACAGCGCGCGCCCGCCGGGCTGCACGGTCACCTCTACCCGGTACGTTCCCGTGGCGGGGTCCGCCGCGGGCGCCACCTCGCGCACCGACCCGGCGAACTCCTGCCCGGGAAAGGCGTCGAACCGCACCGTCGCCGCGTCACCAGGCTTCAGCCGCACCGCGTCGCGGTCGGCCACGCCCACCTTCAGCACCTGCCCGCGCTCGCTGCTGCCGAGGACGAGGACGGGCATCCCGGCCCCCACCAGCTCGCCGTCGTTGGCCAGCTTGCGCAGCACCACGCCGTCCGCCGGCGCGACGATCGTCGCGTAGCGCCGGTTGAACGCCGCCGCCTGCATGTCGCTGCGGGCCACCTGGGCGCCCGTCCGCGCGTCCTGCAGTTGGGCGAGCGTGGCGACGCTGTCCGCGTACAGCCGCTCCGCCCGGGCCAGGTCGCGCTCCGCCTTTTCCACCCCGCTGCGGGCGCGCCCCACGGCCGCGTCGATCTCGCGAAGGTCCAGAGTCGCCATCGGCTGGCCGCGGCGGACCGCCTGCCCCTCGGCCACGAGGACGCGGGCGACCACGCCGGGCATCTTGAACGACAGGTCGATCTCGTCCTTGCTGGCCAGCGTGCCCGTAGCCGTCACCGGCTGCGTCACCCACTCGCGGGCCACCGGCGCGGTGCGGACGGCGACGGTGTTGTCGGCGGGTGGGATGGCGGCGCCCGCGTCCTTGCCGCACGCGGCAGCGAGGACGAGGAGTGCGAAGGTGCGAGAGTGCGAAAGCGCGAAAGTCAGGGACTTCGTATTCATCGTCGGATTCCTCTCGTTTGATGGGCGCGGTCAGCGGGCCAGGTCGCGGAGCGCGGCGGCGCGCTCCAGCTCTACCCAGCGGGCGGCGTACTCGTATCGCGTAAGGATCAGGTTCAGCCCCGCCGCCGTGAACGACGTACGGGCGTCCAGCAGCTCGATCTGGGGCGCGATCCCCTCCTGCCAGCGCCGGGCGACCAGCTGGTAGGTGCGCTCCGCCGCCGCCAGCCGCTCTTCCGCGGTGGCGATGGCGCCGCGGGCCACCTGCGCGCCGCGGTACGCCGTCCTCACCTGCAGCTCCACCTGCCGGCCGATCTCTTCGCGGCGGCTGCGGGCGCGGTCCGCGTCCAGGCGGGCCTGCTCGCGGCGGGCGCCGTGCTGCCCGCCGTTCCACGCGTTCCACGACACCACCAGGGAGGCGATGGCAAAGTCGTCGTCCTTGCCGAAGCGGTAGGCGTTGCCCTGAATGCCGTAGTCCACGGCGAGCGCGACCGTCGGCAGCTGGCCGGCGCGGGCCAGCCGCACCTGCGACTCGGCCGCGCGCACCCCGGCAGCGCCCTGCATCAGCTCCTCGCGTCCGGCGAGGGCGGAGCGCACCACGTCTTCCTCCGTGACGGCCAGCGGATAGGCGAGCGCTGAGTCGGCGAGCACCTCGACGGGGGTGTCCAGGTCACGGCCCAGCAGGAAGTTGAAGCGCCGCAGCGCGGCCGTGGAGCGCCCCTCGGCCTCCGCCAAGGCCTGCTCCGTTTCGGCGCGCTCGGCGCGGGCGCGCAGAACGGCGTCGGGGGTGGCCGTCCCGTTCTCCACCCGCCGCTCCGCCACGCGAAGGTTCTCCTGCAGCAGGGGCAGCGTGTTCCGGTAGAGCTCGACGACGCGGGCGGAGCGGGCGTAGTCCAGGTAGGCCGTCTGCACGTCAGCGGCGAGCTGGCGCGTGGCGGTGCCCAGCGCGGCGCCGTCCAGGTCGGCCAGCGTGCGCCGCAGCCGCTGGTTTTCCCACGCCGCGGGCGCCAGCAGCGGCTGCGCGATGCGGATCTTGGTCTCCTGCGCCATCGGGAGGCGCGCGTCGATGTTGGTAGGAAACTGCGTGGTGCCCGTCACCTGGTTGAGCGCCTCGTACGCCGGGTTCACCAGGTCGCCCAGGTTCATCCCCCCGCTGAGCTCGCTGTAGCGGGCGTCGAAGCTGACGGTCGGCAGCAGCAGCCCGCGCGCCTCGCGCACGGCCGCGCTGCTCCGCTCGGCCGAAAGGCGCTCCTGCCGCAGCGAGAGGTTGTTTTCCATCGCCTGGCGAACGTACCCGCCCAGCGGATCGCCCTGGGCTCGGGCGGCGAGCGGGGCGGCGGCGAGAAGAAGAACGAGCATCGGCGCGAGCCGAGTGGGTGACAGCATGGGTACCAGCCTCCTGTCGGGGTGAACCTGCCGTTCGGAATACCGACGACCTATCGGGATACTACTTTCTAACAGTGTTAAGCGTATGGGTAAAATGAATCATCCCTCGCGCAGGATTCCACGAATCATCGCGTCGATGGTGAGCGCCGACGTCTCACGCAGGTCGCGCCAGTGGATCCACGGGTCGTCGCACTTGGCGATCTGCAGCGACACCAGCCCGTGCACCGAGGCCCACATCATCTGCGCAAGCTGCTCCGCGTCGTTCAGCTCGGGGCGAAAGCGGCCCTGCTCGATCCCTTCCGTCACGGTGTGCAGCAGAAGCGCATACGCGTCCTGCTCCGGGTTGCCGCGATCGAAGTCCGGCTCGGTGTACGGCGTGCGCGTCATGAACATGATGGTGTAGTGGTGCGGCTTGTGGATGGCGAATTCCACGTATGCCAGCCCGATCAGCCGCAGGCGCTCCACCGGGTCGGGCACCTGCGCAAAGCGGACGAACTGCTGCCCCAGCGCGCGGAAGTCGCCGTGCACCATCTCGATGATCAGCGCGTCCTTGTCCTTGAAGTGGTGGTAGATGGCAGCCGCCGTGTACTCCACGCGTTCGGCGATGGCGCGCATGGTGGTCGCCTCGACACCGTGCGTGGCGAACATCTCGCGCGCTGCGTCGAGAATCTTCTCGCGCGTCTCCTGCCGCTCCCGGTCCCGCCGTTCCTTCGTTCCCATAACCTCGTCCGGATACTTAACAGTGTTAGATGAGATGATAAGAGGCAGCCGCGGGCACGTCAAGGATGTTGGCCCCGGCCCCGCGAGGCGATAGGTTACCGGCCGTTGAACCGGCCGATCAATCCAGGTGCACGTGCTTCGTCTTTCCACCCTGCTGGACCAGATTCCGGCCCGCCCGAGCGCGGCCGAGCTGCTGGCGGCCTTCGTTCCGCCGCGGCGGTTTTCGGACAAGCGGTTCGAGGACTACCGCCCCGACGGGCGGCACCCGTCCCAGGCCGCTGCCGTAGACCGGCTGCGCGAGGTCGCTGACGAGATGCACGCGTCCACGGGCGGCTGGTCGCGGCTCCGCAGCGCGCTTGGCGGCCGGCAGCGGGGCGCGGGCGTGTACCTGGACGGCGGCTTCGGGGTGGGCAAGACGCACCTGCTGGCGTCGCTGTGGAACGCGGCGCCCAAGCCCAGCGCCTACCTGAGCTTCGACGAACTGGTATACGCCATCGGCCTGCTGGGGGTGGAGCAGGCGCGCGAGGCGTTCCGGGGGCAGCGGCTGGTGGCGGTGGACGAATGGGAGCTGGACGATCCGGGGAACCTGAAGCTGGCCATCGCCTTCCTCCGCGGCGCCCTGGCGGACGGTATCCGCGTGGCGACGACCTCGAATACGATCCCCGACGAGCTGGGGCGCGGCCGCTTCGACCAGAAGAGCTTCACCGCCGAGATCGAGGAATTGTCGTCGGCGTTCGAGGTGCTGCGCGTGGAGGGCGAGGACTATCGCCACCGCCGCTTCGAGGCCGATCCGGGGCGTGCCACCTTCCTGGACGACGCGTCGATGGAGCACGCGCGGAGCCGGGCGGGCGAGCGGGCGCTGGCCGCGGGGTTCCAGGAGCTGCTGAATGGACTCGGTACCGTCCACCCCATCCGCTACTACGCCGTGGTCGAGGCGGTCGACGAACTGCTGATCGAGGGGGTGCAGCCGATGACGGACCTGTACGACGGGCTGCGGTGGGTGCACTTCGTCGACAAGGTATACGACGGCGCCGTTCCGTTCTCCGCCACGGCGGATGCCGAATTGGACGAGCTGTTTCCCCGCGCTTGGCTGACGGGCGCGTTCGGCAAGAAGTTCTCGCGCTGCCTGTCGCGGATGGAGGAGATGCTGGGGGAACGGCGGATGGAGCTGGCGGCGTGAGCGGGTTTGCCTCGGTGGTGTTCGACTGCGACTCCACGCTCGTGCGCATCGAGGGCATCGACGAGCTCGCGGGCGATGCGGCAGGCGAGATCCGCGCGTTGACGGACGCTGCCATGCGTGGCGAGGTGCCGCTGGAAGACGTCTACGGACGGCGCCTGGATCTCATCCGCCCCACGCGCGCCCGGGTGGACGAGGTCGGGCGGATGTACGTGGACACGCTGGTGCCGCACGCCCGCGAGGTGGTGGCGGCGCTGCGCTGGCTGGGGAAGACGGTGCGGATCCTTTCCGGCGGCCTGGCACCTCCGGTGCAGGCGGTCGCGGCGGAACTGGGGCTCGCGTCGGACGACGTCGCCGCCGTGGGGATCACGTTCGCCGCGGACGGCGCCTACATGGGATTCGACCGCGAGTCGCCGTTGGCACGCAGCGGAGGCAAGGCGCGGGTGCTGGCCAAGTGGGACCTTCCCCGCCCCGTGCTGCTGGTGGGCGATGGAGCCACGGACCTGGAGGCGCGACCCGCCGTGGACGCGTTCGCGGCGTACATGGGCGTCGTGTATCGCCCCGCCGTCGCCGAGGGCGCAGATTTCGTGCTGCGCGACGAGAGCCTGGCCCCGGTGCTGGCGCTGGCCTGCAGCGACGAGGACCGCGAGCGGCTGCGGGACAGCCCGTGGGCGGAGTTGGTGTAGGGCCTCGGCTGCCGTGGGGCCCTCACTCGGCCGCGCTGACACGCGTGCCACCCTCTCCCACAAACAGCGTGGGCGAGGGGGTACACACCAGACTCAGGCGCGGTACGTCCAGTACCGGAGCGGCGACGGGGCCTGTCATCCTGAGGCGCAGGCGCACCGTACCGGCCCGCACACCAGACAACGCGCGCCGAAGGATCTAACCGTGGCCGGCACGATGCCAGGGCGCGGCAGCGGTCACCAAAGCAGAGGCCTCGGTCCCGCTGGGGCGACTGAAGTCGCGGCTGGCAAATCACGAAGTCCGCCTTCGCGGACTGCATGCGAAGTCGAGTGTGCCAGGCCGCCCGAAGCGCGATCTGTCATCCAGAGGCGCGAGCGCACTGCACTGGCCCGTACACCAGACCACGCGCGCCGAAGGATCTAGCTGCGGACGGCACGATGCCAGGGCGCGGCAGCGGTCACGAATGCAGAGGCCTCGGCCCCGCTGGGGCGACTGAAGTCGCGGCGTAACCGTTCAGTGGGTTGTACAAAACTGTAGACTTTGTTCACATGAGCCACTACATATTGTGGCCCATGAGCATCATAGAGCAGCTGGAGGCGGCTGGTGAAGTCCTCTCGCCCGCA
>NZ_DASVSF010000080.1 GCF_036388275.1 Longimicrobium sp. | reverse complement strand
GCGCCACCTGCCAGCAGCAGAAGGTGCACCCGCTCGACTTCATTGCTCTTTCCATCGCCGCCCTGCGCTCCGGCAACGCTGCACCCAAGCTCCTGGCTGCTGCCACCTGAACGGTTACGCCGCGACTTCAGTCGCCCCAGCGGGGCCGAGGCTTCTGCTTATGTGCTGCCGCCGCACCGCATTCCTGAAGTGTACCCCCTCTCCCACGCTGTTTGTGGGAGAGGGTGGCACGCGTGTCAGCGCGGCCGGGTGAGGGCCCCACGGCAGCCGAGGCCTCGGATATGGTGACCGCTGCCGCGCCCCGGCTTGTACGTATCCGCGGCTAGATCCTTCGGCCCGCGAGGCCTGTACTGCGGGCTGGTACTGTGCGCCTGGGCCTCAGGATGACAGGCTGTGGCGCGTTCGCCTGTCGATGACGAGGGTGCGTCGGGATGACCCCTGTCGCGCCCCAGCAGGGCCGGGGTCGGGGCCGCGCCCCTACTTCACGATCGCGTCCACCGAGCCCGAGGTCACCGGGTGGTAGCCCGGCCGCGCGATGGCGTAGATGCGGCGGGCGTGGCCCCTGCCCCACTCGCCCTGCTCCATCAGCGCCGCGAAGAGCGGGCGCACGAACTTGCGGCGGCCCTGGCTGGTCAGGAACTGCTCCAGCGCCGGGAGCGCCGGCTCGTAGCGGTTGCGCACCGCGATGGTCAGCCATCCGAACAGGATTTCACTGTTCCCCTGCCGCGACAGGCCGAACGCGCGGTCCAGGTCCGCCAGCTGCGCCCGCGTCAGCCGCTGCGGCAGCGAGCCCAGGAAGTGCTGCCACTCCTGCGTGCTCCACCCGCTCGTCTGCAGCCGCGCCGCCGCCGTCCCCTGCCCGAAGGCGCGCGCCTGCGCTTCCACGCGGGCGAAGGCGCCCGACTGCGGCTGCACCGCGTTGGCCGGCACGCCGGGCTGGTACGCCCACTGCTCCAGCCCGATCCGCCGCTCCAGCTCCGCGTCGCCGCGGGTGAGGTTGGCGCGCAGGTCGGCCAGGAACGTCTCCGTGGTCATCGGCCGGAAGGCGTGTCGGTCGAAGTACGAACGCAGGTACGCGTCCCACCGCTCGCGGCCAACGACCTGCTCGACAGTCCGCAGGAACGCCGCGCCCTTCTCGTACGCGATGTCCGTCATCCCCGCGTCGGGGTCGCGCCCTGCCAAGTCGATGTGGAGCCGCGTGTCGGCGCCCGTGGGGCCGCCGGCGTCCACCACCGCCGACTGCAGCCCGCGCCACCCCAGGCTCGCCAGCATGGCGGCGCGCTCCGGGCCGAACATCGCCTCCATGATGCGGTTCTCGAAGTAGGTGGTGAACCCCTCGTTCAGCCAGAAGTCGGCCCAGGTGGCGTTCGTCACCAAGTTGCCCGACCACGAGTGCGCCAGCTCGTGCGCGATCAGCGACACCAGCGAGCGGTCCCCCGCCAGGATGGTGGGCGTGGCGAAGGTCAGGCGCGGGTTTTCCATCCCGCCGAAGGGGAAGGACGGCGGCAGCACCAGCACGTCGTAGCGGCCCCAGCGGTAGGGCCCGTAGAGCGACTCGGCGGCGTCGACGAACTTCTCCAGCTCGGCCAGCTCGTTGGCGCTGCGCTCCAGCATCCCGGGCTCGGTGTAGACGCCGGTGCGGGGGCCCAGCGGACGGAACGCCAGGTCGCCCACGGCCAGCGCGATCAGGTACGGCGGAACCGCCTCACCCATCCGGAAACGGAAGGCGCGGCCGCCGGACACCGGTTCGCCCTGGGGCGTCAGCATCTCGGCGCTCATCACCGCCTTCAGCTCGGCGGGAACCACGATGCGGGCGCTGTACGTCTGGCGGATCCCCGGGCTGTCCTGCGTAGGAATCCACGTCCGCGTGAGGATGGCTTGGCCCTGCGAGAACAGGTACGGATGGCGCTTGCCGGCCGTCTGCTCCGGCGTCAGCCACTGCAGCGCGCTGGCGGTGGGGCTGGTCTGGTAGCGGATGACCAGCACGTGGTCGCCCCCGCCCGGCAATTGCACCGTCAGCGGCTGGCCCAGGATGCTGTCCGCCGCGCCGAGCGCCCAGCGGAGGGGCTGGCCGGCGCGGTCCGTCACCGACTGGATGGCGAGCCCCTTGGTGTCGAGCACCACGTCGTCGGCGCCGGCGGCCGCGGCCACGTTCAGGCTGGCGGTGCCGGACAGCGTCTTGGCGGCGAAGTCGGCGCGCAGGTCCAAGTCCACGTGCCGCACGCGCGCTTCGTTGGGCTGCGCGAACGAGTGGATGTCGCGCACCAGCGGCTGCAGGGCCATGGGCGGCGCCTCGGGCGACGGTTGGGGCGGGACGTCGTTGGGGCCGCACAGGGGCTCGGGCATGGAGCGCGTGGCGGCGGGAACGCACGCGCCGGTCAGCAGCGCGGCGGCGGCCAGCGGAAGAAAGGTTCGAACGGTCATTCGGGTCTGTTGCTCGGGTGCTCGATGCGATATATCCGGCCTGGCGAAGATGCATGACTTCGGCCTCGCGCGACAGAACCCGGCGGACGGCCCGGTGTTCCGCACGAAGCCCGCCGCGCACCCGTACGGCCGCGCGGCGGCGAAACCAGCAATGAACAGGGTATGCAGATCGATGTAATCGGAGTGCCGCTGGACTACGGTGCCGGGCGGCGCGGCGTGGACATGGGGCCGGCGGCGGTGCGGCACGCGGGGCTCTTCGACCGGCTGCGCAAGCTGGGGCACGACGTGAACGACCGCGGCAACGTCTTCGTTCCCCTGCGCGAGAACGTGAAGGTGGCGGAGCCCACGCTGCGCTTCGTGGACGCCATCCTCCCCGTGCTGGCGTCCCTTTCGGACGCGGTGGAGCAGAGCGTGAAGTCGGGTGGATTTCCCGTGGTGGTGGGCGGGGACCACTCGGTTGCGCTGGGGTCCATCGGCGGGCACGCCCGCGTCCGCAAGGTCGGCGTGGTGTGGGTGGATACGCACGGCGACTGGAACACGCCCGAAACCACGCCATCCGGCAACATCCACGGAATGCCGATGGCCGCGCTGTGCGGCTTCGGCGATCCGCGGCTGACCGGGCTGGGGTCGGGCGACCCGGCCGTGCGCAGCATCGACCCGCGGAACGTGGCGTTCGTGGGGACGCGCGACCTGGACGCCGGCGAGCGCGCGCTGATGCGCGAGGCGGGGGTGACGGTGTTCTCGATGGAGTCCATCGACCGCTACGGCATTGCCGCGGTGATGGAGGCGGCGCTGGCGGTGGCGACGGAGGGGACGGAGGGCATCCACGTCAGCTTCGACATGGACGTGCTGGACCCGCAGTTCGCGCCGGGCGTGGGCACCCCGGTTTCCGGCGGGCTGACCGTCCGCGAGGCGCACCTGGCCATGGAGATGCTGGGCAGCAGCGGGATGGTGCGGGGGCTGGACGTAGTGGAGGTGAACCCCATCCTGGACCAGCGCAACCTGACGGCGGAACTGGCGGTGGACCTGGCGCTTTCGTGCCTGGGGCTGCGCGTATGGCCAGACGCCCCGGCCATTCTTCCGGCCAGGGCGCGCGTGGGATGATCTCGGGGGCGGGGCCGCGGCGTCAGGCCCTGCGGACCCGCCGCTTGCGGCCCGCGAAGGCGATGGACACCAGCACGCAGACGGTGAGCACCGCCAGCACGCCGCTCTCGTCGTCATCGGCCGGCGTCGTCACCATCCGCGCGGCGGCGACGGTCGTCTTGGGCCGGGCGGGCGGGGTGCGCGTGGAGGCGGCCTCCAGGCTGGCCGGCCTGGGCCTGGACGCGCTGGCGAACTGCGCGGGGGCGCTCGTCCCGCCGGCCCGCTCCAGGTAGGCCGAGTAGGCGCCCGGGAACACCGCGATGTGGTAGTGCGGCGGAGTACGCTCGCGCGTCACGTCGAGCACGCTGCGGCTTTCCAGCGCCAGCAGGGTGCCTTCCAGCCAGGCGCGGCAGTCCGCGTCGCGGCTGATGCGCAGGTCTACCGCCATCCCCGCCGGGTGCACCGACAGCTTGTGCGCGTTGCTGGGCTGGTTGCCCACGGGCCGCGTGAGGCTGGTGACCACCAGGCGCTCGTTGCAGGCGTCGCGGTACTGCGCGCTCAGCCGCTCGATGAAGGTGACCACCTCGGGCCGGGCGTACGGGTGCGACACGTTGGCCAGGCGAAAGTCGTCCGTGGGCTTCACGCGCTGCAGGTAGCCGGCGTCGGCCAGGCGCTTCACCTCGGCCGCGTCGCGCAGGAACGAGTAGTCGCTGGCCTTGGCCACCTCGTGCTGGCGCACCATGGACGAGGGCGAGCCGCGCAGCGTGGGCTCCACCGCATGGGCCGGGGCGGCGGCGAGCGTGCCGGCCACCGCAGCCGCGGAAAGAACGCGCATGATCTTCATTCGGGCTCCTTCCTTCGGGTCCGGGGCGATTCCGCGTGTATGTCGTTGTGTCCAATCAATTTAACACATGTTCAAGCGAATGTGCAGTCCCCCTCCCCACGTTGTCGGCCCGGCCCCGGTTTGCTAGTATGCGCTAGCACGTACTAACACCCGCCCGGTTGCCGCGCGGGCTTCTTTGGACAGGCAGAGCTCGATCGTGACCGAGAACAGCAACGAGGGTCGTTCGCCGGCGGAGGCGTTCGCCGCGCGCGAGGGGCTGGACTTCATCCGTTCCATCGTGGCGGACGACCTCCGCGCGGGGAAGTACCCGGCCATCGTCACGCGCTTTCCGCCGGAGCCCAATGGCTACCTGCACATCGGCCACGCCAAGTCCATCGTCCTGAACTACGGGATCGCCAGGGAGACGGGCGGGCGCTTCAACCTGCGCTTCGACGACACCAATCCCGAGACCGAGGACGTCAGCTACGTCGAGTCCATCGTCGACACCGTCCGCTGGCTGGGCGCGGACTTCCGCGACGAGGTGCTGCACGCGGCGGACTATTTCGACGACATGTACCGCTTCGCCGAGTTCCTGGTGACGCGCGGGCAGGCGTACGTGGACAGCTCGTCGGACGAGGAGATCCGCGAGGCGCGCGGCACCGTCACCGAGCCGGGGCGGCCGACGGCGTTCCGGGACCGGTCCGTCGAGGAGAATCTCGATCTCTTCCGGCGGATGAAGGCGGGCGAGTTTCCCGACGGCTCGCACGTGCTGCGGGCGAAGATCGACCTGTCGTCGCCCAACATGCTGCTGCGCGACCCGCTGCTGTACCGCATCCGCCACGCGCACCACTACCGCACGGGCGACAAGTGGTGCATCTACCCGCTGTACGACTACGCGCACCCCATCGAAGACGCCATCGAGGGGATCACGCACTCGCTCTGCACCCTGGAGTTCGAGAACAACCGCGCCATCTACGACTGGACGGTCGATCACTGGCAGGACTTCGTGCGCTCCGAGGGCGGCACGCCGGCCCGGCCGCACCAGTACGAGTTCGCGCGCGGCAACATCGACTACACGGTGATGAGCAAACGCAAGCTGCTGGAGCTGGTGAAGGGCGGCTTCGTGAGCGGCTGGGACGATCCGCGCATGCCCACGCTGGCCGGCATCCGCCGCCGCGGCGCCACGGCCGAGGCGGTGCGCGCGTTCTGGGAGCGGATGGGCGTCACCAAGGCCAGCACCCGCGCCGAGGTCGGCAAGCTGGAGTGGGCCATCCGCGAAGACCTGAACCCCAAGGCGCCGCGCGTGCTGTGCGTGCTGCGGCCGCTAAAGGTGACCATCACCAACTATCCCGAGGGGCAGACGGAGGAGCTGGACGCGCCGCTCTGGCCGCACGACGTGCCCAACGAGGGGTCGCGTCCCCTGCCCTTCTCTGGTACGCTGTTCATCGAGCACGACGACTTCGCCGAGAACCCGCCCAAGGGGTTCCACCGCCTGGTGCCCGGGGGCGAGGTGCGGCTGCGGTACGCGTACGTCATCCGCTGCGACGAAGTGGTCAAGGACGATGCGGGGGAGATCGTGGAGCTGCGCTGCTCGTACGACCCGGCCACGCGCGGCGGAAACACGCCGGACGGGCGGCAGGTGAAGGGCACCATCCACTGGGTGAGCGCGGAGCACGGCGTGCCCGCCGAGGTGCGGCTGTACGACCGCCTTTTCAGAGTGCCCGATCCCGATGCCGGCGAGGGCGACTTCAAGGACCACCTGAACCCCGAGTCGCTGGTCGTCATCCCCGGCGCGATCGTGGAGCCCAGCATCCGCAACGCGGAGCCGGGGAGCCGCTGGCAGTTCGAGCGGCTGGGCTACTTCTGCGCGGACGTGGTGGATTCGAAGCCGGGCGCGCTCGTCTTCAACCGCACCGTCACCCTGCGCGACACCTGGGCGGCGAAGTCCACGCAGGCCGCCCCGGCTCCGAAGGCGGAGAAGAAGCCGAAGGAGAGCGTCGCGCCGGATGGTGAGAAGCGCGCCAAGGCGCCCGCCGCGGAGGTGCAGCGGACGCCGGAGATGGAGGCCCGCCGCGCGCGCTACGCCGACGAGCTCGCCCTCTCCGCGACGGAGGCCGACATCCTGACCCGCGACGTGGGGATTTCGAACCTCTTCGAGTCGACTGTCGACCTCGGCGCGCGGCCGAAGAGCGTGGCGAGCTGGATCGTGAACGTGGTGCTGCTGGAAACGAAGGAGCGCGGCATCAACGAAATCGCGTTCACCCCGGCGGAGCTGAACCGCCTGATCGAACTGGTGGACGACGGGACGATCTCCAGCGGTGGCGGCAAGGCGGTGCTGGCGGAGATGGTGCGCGGCGGCGGCGCGCCGGACGACATCGTGGAGCGCCGCGGGCTGCGACAGGTGAGCGACCCCGGCGCCATCGGCCCCATCGTGGACGAGGTGATCAACGCGAATGCCAAGAAGGCCGACGAGTACCGCCAGGGCAAGACGGGCCTGCTGGGCTTCTTCGTAGGCCAGGTGATGCGCCAGAGCGGCGGCAGCGCCAACCCGGAGCTGGTCAGCAGGCTCGTGAAGGAGCGGCTGGAGGCGGACGCGCCGTGAGCATCGGCGAAACGGCCGACGATCCCTCTGAATCGCCGGCCGACCCCTTTGCGGCAACGCCAACCCCGCGCTCGTGGACCAGCTGGTGCAGTAGCGGCTGGGCGGGTGATCGTGATCGAAACCTGAATGGGAGCGGATGATGAGCGATGGAGCTGAACGTGAATGGCTGGTATACCTGGTAGGGCCGGCGGGGACGATCGAGGTAACGGTGAAAAGCAGCACCGGACCAGATATTGGAAACAACGAGGTGCGCCTCGGCGAAAGCCGGTTTCTGCGCGAAATGTTCGCGGGTGCGCTGCCCTACGACATGGTGAGCAAGGCCAACGTTTATCCCAGGTCGCCGGGCTGATCATCGCAAACCGAAGAAGCCGGGCCGGCAACATCTGCCGCCGCGGCTTCTTCGTGAGCCAGATGATGCGCCAGTCCGGCGGCAATGTGAACCCCGCGTGGTCGTTCCCGCGGGGCGCTGGTGTACCTCACGGTGTACAAGCGCGGCGCGGAAGAGGTGGTGCGGCGGCTTTGCGCGTGAACGACAGGGCTGAATAGGACGGCCGGCGCTCCGAAGGGATCGCCGGCCGTTTTCGTTGTTCCCCAAGGCTAGCCGTTCGAGCGCGGAAACTCAGACTCTTGCGTCCTCAACCCCGGCTGCGCTTGCCTTTTCATGATATCTACACCCCGGGGACCAGTTTGGGGGTTGATTCGGACGCGTCGTACACCGAAGCGCCGGGCGCGTCCCGCTTCACGCGAGTGATGGCGTCCAGGCAGCTGTCGCGGCGGACGTAGCCCTCACCCGAATCCGCGATCTTCTTGTTGTTGTCGGCCAGGAGCGCCCACCGCCACTCACCCGCCTTGTCTTTGGTCATCCAGAACTTCGCCATGGGAACACCTCTCCACCAGGGTGAATCTCGGGTCGCCAAACGAGCGACCTTGAGGCCAGCAACCGGTACTGCGACTTGCCGACGCTTCCCTAGTCGGACGTATCCTCGCTATTTCCCCTTCTGCCTGCGGCGGTTTCGCACGATTCACGCTGAAGGTGCCTCCAAGCCTCGTCTTCCTCCGGGCGTAGCCAGTCCCGCAGCGAGTCCTCCGCCATGAGGGCCGCTTCGTTACCGCCGCTGATTGTGAGGACTCTAGCCACCGGCTCTCCGCCTTCTGTCAGGATTACCTCTTCCCCGGCAGCCGCACGGCGGATCAACTCCGGAAGCGGCACCGGTTCGACGATGTTGATCGCGTACTCCGCCATCAGGATTCCCCGGTCCCGGCGCCACGACGCGCGCGGTGAGCGGCAGGCCCCCCGCTCCGAATCGTCCCCTCAGGCAATCAGCACGCGGGCGCGGGCGGCAATGCGCTCCATCTGCTCCTCGCGCGCGTCGGCCCAGCGGGGGAGCCGGATGGCGTTCATCGCGAGGGCAATGGCGCCCATCAGGGAGAATACGAGCAGCACGACCAGGTCCTCGTCCAGCACTTCGGCGAACAGCAGGACGCCGAGGACCAGCCCCGCGAACAGGCTCGCCAGTCCCATCTGGCTGGCCGCCACCGCGGTGCCCTTGCTGGTGCCCAGGCGCAGGCGGTAGCCGGCTTCCGTGGGCTCCACGTACGCGTGCAGGTTGCCATTGGTCCAGATGCGCACCCCACCGCTCGACCGGTCCTTGCCGCGCGCACCGAACGTCTCGCGCAGATCCGCGAGGAGCATTTCCCACTCGCGGTCGGTGGGCGCCCGCGGCAGATCGACCGTCCGGCCGACCGCAACCGGCATTCCCAGGTGCGTGCGCCGGCGTGGCGCGTCGACGCGGTGCACGTCCAGCGCCGCGGCCGCCTCGGCTACGCGCTCCGGCGCGATGCCCACCTCGGTGCCGATGGACTGGAGTTCGGCCAGGGAGAAGCCGCTCTCGGGAGCCGGCGCGTGCCCGGCGGACGCGCGGGGGCTCGCCGCGTACTGGAAGATCTCAGCGACCTCGGCCTCTCCGTACCGACGCTGATTCGTCATCGCTCACTCCAGGTCCAGTGGAAACGTTGGGTGCATGATGGACGCACGGAGCCTCGCGGGCAAGGCGCGCGACGCCGGACTACGCCATCCACGCGCCCGAGTTTCAGCGCAACGAACCGCGAGCGGGAGGAGTGCGGGTCGGACGATGACAGGAGCGGCCGGCGATCCGCCGCCCTACGGCGTCCGGGTGATGCGGACGGTCTGCTTGGCGCGCTCGTCCGCGCAGCCGTTCACCACGTCCCACCTCTGGCAGTCGTTGGCCAGCCAGGGCCAGGTGATCACGTCCGCGCCCTCCGCCGTGGAGCCGCCGCCTACGTCCAGCGCCTTGCCGCTGTGCGCCGCGGTGATCTTGTGCCCGTCCGACTGCCGCGCGACGTCTACTCCTGGCAGTGCGCGGTGCGGCGGCGGGTGCGCCTCAGGGTCGGGCTGATCTTGGTCGCGCGGGAGGAACATAAGGTCAGCAATCTGGAGCTTGGGTTGCAGACAGCCCCGCGACCCCTGGTATCAACCCCGTTCCGGCTCCGTATTTCCGAGCCTGCCGACCGCGAGCGGCGAGCCCGCGCCGTGAACACGGGCGAACGCGTAATCTCAGCGACCGGGCGAGTTGTCGCGAAGACGCCGAAGCCGTACAGTACAATAGAGGTTGGCTGGCGACGGCTTCCCATACTCGATCGGAACGTAGCATGCGCCGTTCGCCCGGTTGGAGCCGCTCTTTAGGGCTGGTGCTCGCAACCGCAGTCCTGACTTTTGTGCACCCATCGACCCGACGCGAGGTCCTCGGCGATCGGTGCTCCGGCGAGTCCTCGGCCAGGGCTTCCGTACATGTCATGGCGCTCGACGCGGGCCGGCCGCTCTCGAAGGAACTGCAATGGCGGAGCGCGCTCATCGTACGAGACGGAATGTACGTCGACAGCAGCACCGTTGCGTACGGCGCCGCGCGGGAGAGGGCTGGCACGTACGACGTCGTGGTACGCGCACCCGGCTACCGCGAGTGGAGCCGCGCCGGCGTGCGGGTGCCCCAGCGGCTGTGCGACCTGAAGCGCGCTTGGCTCCGGGCAGACCTCCAGCCAATCACCCAATAGCAATGCGTCCTCAAGAAATCGCGGGGCCGTGTCTCGAAAGGACACGGCCCCACGATCGGTTATTGGGGGAATGCAACAGCGGATAGAAGGAGGTAGCCCGCGCACCCTCAGCGCCTACGGCGTCGTCTCGATGCGCCACCTCTGGCAGTCTGCGCCGGTGTAGGTGCGGACGATGGCGTCGGCGCCGTTGGCGGTGGAGCAGCTGGCGACGTCAAGCGACTTGCCGCTGTGCTTGGCGGTGATGCGGTAGTAGTCGCCGCCTACGTCCACCACGTCCCACTTCTGGCAGTCGTTGGCCGCCCAAGGCCAGGTGATCACGTTCGCGCCCTCCGCCGTGGAGCAGCCGCCCACGTCCAGCGCCTTGCCGCTGTGCGCCGCGGTGATCTTGTAGAAGCCGTCCGTCTGCCGCTCGAAGTTCCACTGCTGGCAGGTGCCGCCCCAGTACGGCCAGGTGATGGCGTCGGCCCCATCCGCCGTGGAGCATCCTGCCACGTCCAGCGCCTGCCCGCTGTGCCGGGCCAGCAGCTTGTAGCGCCCGTTGGGGACGACGGTCGCCGTCTGCCGGATGGTCCACTGCTGGCAGAGCAGGCCCGTGTACGTCCAGACGATCACGTCGGCCCCGTTCGCGGTGCTGCACCCGGCCACGTCCAGCGCCTTGCCGCTGTGCTTGGCGACCAGCTTGAAGGCGTCGGGGCCGGTCTTCACCACCTGCCAGCGCTGGCAGTCGGCGCCGCTCCAGGGCCACTGGATCACGTCGGCGCCGTCGGCCGTGGAGCAGCCGCCCACGTCGAGCGCCTTGCCGCTGTGCGCGGCGGTGATCTTGTAGTGCCCGTCCGTCTGCCGCGCGAAGTCCCACTGCTGGCATCCCGCGCCCGAGTACGGCCAGCTGATGACGTCCGCGCCGTCGGCCGCGGAGCAGCCGCCCACGTCCAGCGCGTTGCCGTTGTGCCGCGCGAACAGCTTGTAGCGGCCGTTGGGGACGGCGCCCGTCATCGTCACGCGCTGGATGGTGCTGCCGCTGTACGTAAGCCGGTCGATGGCCGTGGCGCGGCGCTTGGCGTTGAACTCGGTGCCGTCCTCGTAGCGGTGGTACACGATGTACCAGTCGTCGCCGCCGCGGTTCAGGATGGCGTGGTGCCCGGGGCCGGTGTAGTTGAAGTCCTTGGACAGGATCTGCGCCCCGTACGTCCACGGGCCGGTGGGTGACGAACTGGTGGCGTAGCGGACGTTGTAGTCCGCCGTGTTCCAGCCGCCGTTGCTGTAGCTGAGGTAGTAGATGCCGTTGCGCTTGTGCACGAACGGCCCCTCGGTGAAATACGAGGGCTTCTGCACGATCCGCGAGCCGCTGAGCGAGGTCATGTCGGCGTTCAGGCGGTGGATGCCCATGTTGCCCCTGCCCGCCGACCCGCCGTAGTACAGGTACGCCTGCCCGTCGCCGTCGATGAACACCATGGGGTCGATCGCCTCCAGCGGCACCGCCGCGTCACTGTGCACCAACGGCCGGCCGATGTCGGTGAACGGCCCCCGCGGCGAGGTGCCCACGGCCACGCCGATCTTGCTGTCGGGGTGCGGCCCGTTGGCGCTGTAGTAGAAGTAGTAGTTGCCGTTGCGATGGGCGATGGCGGGCGCCCAGCCGTTGCGGTCCGTCCAGCTCACGCCGGGGCCCAGGTCCAGCACCACTCCTTCGTCCACCCAGTTCACCAGGTCGGTGGACGAATACGCATGAAAGCGCTGGCCGCCCTTCGAGGTGGGATAGATCCAGTACTTGCCCTCGAACTGCGCCACGTGCGGATCCGGCGCGTCAGGACCCAAGATGGGGTTCCGATAGCCGATTGCGACGGATTGGGATGGCGGAGCTTCGGGCGAGATGAGCCGCGGGGACGGGCCGCTGACCTCGTCGCAGCCGGAGTGAAGCAGGCCGGCCACAAGCGGAACGAGCAGTGCGCGGAGCAGCGATGGAACACCTGCCGGCATGGTGCCTCCTTGGGGAGCGTGAAGGCCTCTAACGTACGTGACCGTCTGCAGAACACGCCGCGAAGCGTGCGAACGGGGTGGAGGGGGATGGATGTGGTGGAGAAGCACGGCCCGCGCTCCACCCCAGGAGCACGGGCCGCCCTGGATCTCGTAGCTTACTTACGGGCAGGTGTACGTGCAGCGATCGGTCCACGCAGCGTCGGCCGCTGCCTCACCGTTCGAAATCGCGGTGAGGAACGAATCGACGTGCAGATCTTCCAGGCGGAGGTGAAGCTTGTTCATCGTAGCCTCGCAGCAAAGGGGAAAGATGCGCCGTTCCTTGATCATATACGCCGAAGCCTCTCCGCGCAAACATGTCTGAAACGGTGAGCATCTTCGACGATCACGCCGACGCCTGCGTCCTCACCAGCACCAGGCGTACCGATCACATGTGATCGCTGAAATCGTCGAGTGGCGCGTCGAAGTCGTCCGCCATGTGGATCAGGCCCTTGGCGCTGCCAAACTCGCGCTGACCCTTTGCACGCGTGATCGGGATGATCCTGGCGATCGGCTCGCCGCCGTCCGTGAGGATCAGGTCGTCCCCACGCGCAGCATCGCGGATGAATTCCAGTAGACGAGACTCGTTACCGATTTCGAAAGCACGCTCACCCATATTCCGCTCCGCCTCACAACCAGGTTCGGATGCTCAGATATAACGTAATCGCATCCGCCCGTCCGTAATACGGCCCAAGCAAAACGGCCGGCGATCACATCGGGATGGCCGGCCGCTCGTCATCTGGAACCCACCGCAGGGTCAGGGCACCGGGCAGGCCCCACCGTTGAAGCGGTAGCAGGCGGTCTGGCGGTAGTTGAGCGAGCCGGGCTCGCGCGTGTAGACGATCACCCAGTCCACGTCGGGGGCCGACCGCACTGGAACCAGGAAGCTCGCGGTCACGTCCAGCCCCGGCTGAACCTCCACCGGCTGCGAGTCGGCGAAGTGGTGGTGAGCCCCCGAAGGCGACGTGCGCAGGCCCCAGAACTCGATGAAGAACGTGCCGCGCCCGCCGGTGTTCTGCAGGCGCAGCGTCACCCGGTCGCGCGCGATGTCGGCGGCGGCCACGGTGCCCGACACCACGGTCACGGCCGCCGCGGGGCGGACGACGACGTTGGCCGTGGCCGAAACACCCCCCACCGTGGCGCGCACGGTGCCCTGCCCCGGCGCGACGGCGGTCACCTTGCCCGCGCTGTTCACCGAAACGATCGACGGCGTCGTCGACTGCCAGGTCGGCGTCTGCGTACTGCCCGTCACCTGCGCGGAGAGCGTCAGCTCGTCACCGACCGCGTCGAGTGTGTCGACGGCGGGCGTAAGGGAAAGCGTGGAATCGGCCTTTGCGGTCGGGCTGTCGCCACAAGCGACGGCGGTGGCAAGGGCACACAGGGCAGCGCCGGCGCGGAGCGCAGGGCAAAGATTCCAGAACGTGCTTCCGGTGATTGCGGTCATCAATCCATGCAACTTCTTATGGGCGCTCAAGATGCCGAGACTTTCAAGCGCGGCTGAGCGGAGGAGGAATTACCAATTATACCGTAAACATACGTTCTCGGCAAACGTCGCGGCCTCCTCACCTCGACTGCTGGCAGTCGCGCCGGGCGGAACGACGCCACGGCCGGGCACAAGAGGCCGGGCACCGGCTCGGAGCCGAACTTGCCTGCTCCGCGGTCGGTCACCTGCCCCGCGGATCCTCGCGCCCACTCGTGAACGTGTGCCAGATGCGATCGACATGCTTGCCGCTCCTCCTTCTCGCCCTGGCTGCCTGCCAGAAGAACGATCCCCCGCCCGCCGCGTCCGACACCGCCGCCGCGGCTGCGACCGCGCCCGCCGCTTCGCCACCTGCTTCATCGGGTGCCGTTGCCTCGCTTCCACGCTGGCTGCCGGGTGAGGGCGGCGAGGTGCAGGAAGCGCTGGTGACGGGAACCCTGGTGGTGGAGAACGGCTGCTTGGTGGTGCGCACCGGCGCGGACGAGCGGTACGCGGTGCTCTGGCCGCCGCACGTGGACCTTGCCCTGGAACCACGCGGCAGGGCCGTCCGCGACACGCAGACCGGAGTCATGGCCAAGGTGGACGGGCCGGTGCGCCTGAGCGGCGGGGAAGCCCCGGGATCGTCCGGTGATGCCGGGCACCTGCGCGACGACCTGCCGGCGGGCTGCCCGGGCAAGCTCTGGCTGGCCGGGGGGATACAGACGCCCTAGGCAAGTGGGGAGGTGGAGATAGAAGACCGGCCGACGAATCGATCTGCGATTGTCGGCCGGTGCAGAATGCCGATGGGATTCACCTACTCCCTGCTCCTCCGGTACGCCGCTTGAATCCTGGGATCCACAGAGGGCAAGCCGTAGAGCAAGCCCATGTCCTGCTGCAACTTGTGGATCTCCCGCTCTTGCGCGGCGGCATGTCCCCACGCCTGGACGGCCATCTGAAGCGACAGCTCCGAATCCCACAATCAAGGTCAGCGCGGCAAGGCTGCGCGCAAACAAGAAGGCCCTCCACCAGCGAGGCTCCACCGGCCGCGTGCCGTCCCCGAGCAGGAGTTCCCGTAAAGGACCCGGGTACTCGATCGGCTTCCCGGATATGTCGAGCGCCGTATGCGTGCCGAGCACCCACGACAGCACTATGCCAAGGAAACCGACCAGCGCGGTCCATCCGGCAGCACCCAGAAAAAATGCGGGTACGGCGGCGATGCCCAGCATCAAGCCGTACAGTCCGAGCGCTACGCTCGCCCGAGGATGGGACGTCATTCGGGATTGAGAGAAAGACATGGCGTGCGCGCGATCAGTTCAGGTCAGTCATTCTAGCCGCCAAGCGTCCCGACGGTAGCCATGGGTCGTGCACCGGCAGCAGATAACCGCCCCTCCGCGCCTCCCGTTCATCGTACCTCGATGTCGTCTACGCTGTGGGGCCTGACGAATTCCGCAGCCACCCCGCGGTTGTGATCATCAACACACCTACGATGGCAGTGACGATCGTGATGAACACGGGGGAGCCCGCGACGATCGGCTGGGCCAGGAAGCCGTCGCGCAGCAGCCCGTTGAAGAGCACGAACAGCAGCGTTCCAGTCAGCACCATCGGCAGCAGGAGGATCGCCGCGAAGGTCGCAGCGCGCCAGCGGATTCCGCGCGTCACCCTCCATCCCGCCACGATTCCGGCGCCGCAGATGAGCGTGACGAGCGCAACCGTCATCCAGTAGACCGTCGGGCTGATCGTCTGCCCGCCAGACAACGTGCGCGCGACCACTAGCTCGTCGCCGCCGCGCATTCCCACCGTGATGATGCGGGCCAGCGGGTTGGCGGCAAAGATCAGCGCCAGCCCCAGCCACCGCGCGTTCCACTCCGCCCTGCGCGTGAGCACGATGCCGATGGCGATCACCAGGTAGCTGAACAGCGGGCCCGCCGCGGTGGGAGCCGGGGTCGTGCACCCGGCGGACAGGCTCCACTCGTTGAAGTCGCGCGTCGCCCACTCGCCGCACATTAGCCGGCCGGTGATCGTGTGCGCCAGCTCGTGCGCCTCGTGCACGGCCAGGATCAGGATGCAGAACGCGGCCAGCCAGCGCAGGCCCATCCGCGTGGTCGCCGTGTCCCTCGGCGTCGTAGTGGCGGCGGTCATCGGGCCCCAGCGAGGGCGCAGTGCAGCGCGGCAGCTTGCGCGGGAACGTGGTCGCGGCCCACGACGGCGAACACGCGGTCACCGCGGGCGGCGGCGGTGGCCAGGACCGTGTACATGTGCCGGTTGCGGAACTCGCTCGAGGCGCGGTTCACGTCGTTGGTGAAGATGCCGCCCGTCTCCGCGGACGACTTCAGCGGATCGAACCAGCGCGTCGGCGCCTGCCACCACGCCGCCGGCTCGCTCCAGTAACGCCGGTACGCCGCGTCCAGGTCGTCGATCGTCCACGCCGCCCCGAACTGCTCGCCGAACATGGCGTTCGCCTGCTGCAGCAATCGCCCGACGCCCGCTTTCAGCTCCGCCTCCCCCATGCCCTGGCGCTCGCGAAGGCGCGCCGTTTCGCGAAGGAGGTAGAAGAGCTTCACCTGGTCCTGCGGAAAGCGCTCCAGCATCGCCGCGACTTCGGCCTGGGGCGACGGCTCGAGGCGCTCCACGCGTGCACCCGCCTGCTGCGCGAGAAAGCGGACGTAGCCGGATTCTCCATACTGGCGGATGGTCTCGTCGCCCGTTTCGGCCACGGGACGGGCGGGACCCTCGTAGAACGCCACGGTCGGCCGGCGCTGCTCCCACAGCTGGCGGATCGCGGCGAATTGCGGGTGTTCGGGATCGCGCGAGTGCGACGCGCCGAAATAGCTGAGGTGGCCCGTCGCGGACGAGATCTCCAGCGGCGGAAGTTCCTCCGGCGCCGGGGCGCGGTCGGCGTAAGGGACAAGCAGATCCGCGCAGGCGGCGATGGGATCGGCGGCGGCAGCTTGGCCAGCCGCGGGAACCGCTGCACCGAAAGCGGCGCACGAGGCCGCGACAAGGATACGCATCGTAGTCGTCAGGTAAGGAGAATGGGCATTACCCGCGGCCGCGCACTGGCGGCACGCAGCGACTACGATGGTGTGAGCGGCAGGTTTCAGCGTTGGTGCTCCGGCTTGCCGACGCGGGGAGCACCGCGCTCAGCCGCGCCAGGGACGCAGCCGGGGAATCCACCGCGGAACGTGGGCCCGGTACGCGCGGTAGCTGTCGCCGAAGCGGCGCTGCAGCCCCGGCTCTTCCGAGAGCAGGAAGTACGTGTGGTTGATCAGCACGAACGCGCAGGCCCACAGCGCCAGCCGCCCTGAGCGCCAGAACAGGACCTCGCCCAGCAGCATCGTCGCGACGCCGCTGATCATGGGGTTGCGCACGTGGCGATACGGTCCGACGGCCACGAGGCGCCGGGTGGGGTCCCACGGCGCGAGCGTGCCCTGCCCCACGCGCGCGAACAGCAACAGGCACCAGGCAAACAGCGCGAACCCGACGCCGAACAGCACCCCACCCGCCACGCGCGACACCAGATCGAGCCCCGCCCCACCGCCCCAGCCGCCCGGCGCATCACCCGTCCGCAGCAGCAGGAACGGGATGACCACGACCACGGTAACGGGCAGCAGCAGGATGGAAATCGCGTGGCGAAGGATCGTCATCAGCGGCGCCTTGAGCCCGCTGCCGTATCGCGGGCGATCAGCCCTGGACGTGCGCGGGATTCATCCAGACCACTTCCCAGATGTGGCCGTCCGGGTCCTGGAAGCTCCAGCCGTACATGAACCCGTGGTCCTGCGGATCGTTTGCGGGCGAGCCGCCGGACGCCAGCGCCGTGTGGACCATCGCGTCCACGTCTTCCCTGCTTTCGGCGGAAAGCGCCACGAGCACCTCCGTCTGCGTGGTGGAATCCACGATCTGCTTCTTCGTGAAATCCTGGAAGCGTCCGTGCACCAGCAGCATCACGAACGCCTCGTCGCTGACGATCATGCAGGTGGCCGTCTCGTCGGTGAACTGCTGGTTGAAGCTGAAGCCGAGCTTCGTAAAGAATTCCACGGACCGGGCGAGGTCCTTTACGGCGAGGTTCACGAAGATCTTGCGGGAGGTTCGGGTCGCCATGAGCTGCTCCGTCGGGAGGTAGGCCTGCGAATGCGCGGCGGGTGGAAGGCGCATCGGCCGCTAAAGTGCGCCGCTCCCGGCACACTGGCAAGGCGAAACGAGAGCGGCGGCCGAATCAGGCCGCCGCGTCGTGTTCGTTCACCGGACCCACCGCGGAAGCCAGTCCGCGCCGGGCGCGCGGGTCAGCCGGCGGGGATGGCTGCCATCGGGGCGCGCCAGGTAGAGCTCCGGGTCGCCGTCGTGCTCCCAGCTGAAGGCGAGCCACTTTCCGTCCGGCGACCACGCGGGGCTCTCCTGCGCACCGGCCGCGAGGGCGTCCGCCGACGAGGCGATGCTCGCCGGCGTGCCACCCTCCAGGCTGGCGATGCGGACGCGGGCGCGCTTGCCGCGGGCCAGCTCCACGTACGCGATCCGCTGTCCATCGGGCGCCCAGACGGGGGCGGACTGCAGGACGCCCGCGTTCCGCGGGGTACCGGTCAGCGCGCGCAGCCCCGTTCCATCCGCGCCGACGAGGTAGATGCGGTCTTCACCCTCGCGGTCGCTGATGAACGCCAGCTGGCGCCCGTCCGGCGACCAGCGCGCGCCCCAGTCGTCGCGGCGGTACGCCGTCAGCCGGCGGACCTCGCCGCCATCCGCCCGCATCACGTACAGCTCGGCGTCGCCGTCGCGGCTGGAGGTGAAGGCGATCCACTGGCCGTCGGGCGACACGGCCGGCTCGAAGTTGCCCTCGCGATCGTCCGTCAGCCGGCGGACGGCCCCGCCGTCGCGGTCCATGCGGTATAGGTCGCTGAACCCGTGGCTGCTGGCCTCGAACACGAACCAGGTTCCATCCGGCGCCCAACTGGGGTTGCGCACCCGGGCCCCGCGCGGGCCGATGGGAATGGCCGCGCCGCCATCCACCGGCACCAGCGACATGCGTTCGGCGCTGCCGGCGGGCGTCTGCTCGGCCGAGACCACCAGGAGGGCGCGCCCGTCCGGGGACACCGCCGCGGGATAGTCGTCGGCCTCGCTGCTCGTCAGGCGCACCTCCCCGCCCCGCAGGTTCACCACGCGCACCTCGCGGTTGCCGTCGCGCTCGGAAACGAACGCGATCCGCCCGTCGCCCGGGTCCCCGCATCCTCCGAGGACCAAGGCCAGGAGCAGGGCCCCGAAGCGCATCCGGGACCCGCCCATCGTCCGGAAATCCACCATCACCGGATGCGCACGGCGTCGGCCACCACGTACGACCCGTCCGCCGTCCAGCGCGAAAGCTGGATCTTGTTCCATCCCGCGGTGAAGCTCCACGTGCCGAGCGTGTTCCACTTGCCGCCGTTCACCTGCTGGTTGGCGGTGGCGCGCCCCACCTCGGTGCCGCTGGCGTTGTAGGCCAGGTACGGCGCGCTGATGGAGCGGTTGGCCAGGTCCGTCCACCAGGCATCCACCGTCTTGGTGGCCGCCGCGGGAAGGTAGAACCAGAACGTAGCCGGGTCCGACACGGCCGCGGTGGGGGCGTGATAGTAGCCGCCGCCGTAGTACTCGGGGATGTTGTCGGACTGTGTCCACCCGGTGCCGATCTCGAACTTTTCCTTGGCGGGATCGTTGAGGCTGTTGTTGTTGTCGACGATCAGCGCCTCGCCCGCGTCGCATGCCGTGTTGATGCGGCTCATGTAGTCCGTCCACGGCCAGTTGGCGCCGGGGTCGGTGCGGTCGTACGGCTGCAGCCGCGCGTGGCTGACGATGTGGTTGCGGTCGCGCGGAACGTCGTGCCGCTTGCTGATCTGGCAGGCCAGGATGGCCGACTCGCGGATCTGCCCCGACGGCCAGGACGTTTGCGAGGCGTAGCCCGCGGGCTCGATGCCCACGGTGAAGTAGTTGCTCTGCACCCCGTCCCACCGGCAGTCGGTGCTGTTGTTGCGCGAGCAGTAGTAGGTGGCGCCCACGTGCCACGCCTTCTGGCTCTCGTACACCAGCTTGCTGATCTCGCTGCCCGTGGTGTTGACCACGTAGTGGGCGCTGGCCTGGGCCGACGAGTTGGTCAGCCAGCTCCAGCAGCTGCTGTAGCTGCTTTCGCACGAGTGGATGACCACCATGTGCACGGGATAGCTGCCGCGCGAGCTGTAGTTGGGCGACGGGCGCCAGACCACGTTGGCGGAAAGCGTCGCCCCCGCGCGCGGACCGGAGGGCGCGGGCGCCACGGCCGGGCGCGGGAACCCGGGAGCCACGCGGCGCGCGCCGAGCGTGGCGCGCCCCCCGGCGTGATCCGCGGGCACGCCGGCGTTCAGCACGGCGTACACACCTTCGTGCACGTACGCCGCCTGCCCCTCGGGCGCGACGATGCCGCTGTAGCGCGCCACGGCCGGCGCCCACGCGGCGTAGTCGGCGCGGTTGACCTGCAGCTCGTCCGCGAGCGAGGCGAGCACGGCGGCGGCGGCGCGGATGTTGGCCTCGGGGCGAAAGCGCGCCTCCGCGGCCGACACGCCGGCCAGCGCGGCGCCACGCTCCAGGTGCGCGCCGCGCAGGGCCATCACACCGAACGCACGCGGCTGGCCGACAAACTCGGCCTCGCCGCGCACCATCTGCCACCCGGTTTCGGCGAATCCCACCGCCTTCAGCAGGTCTACCGGCACGCCGAACTCGACGGCGGCGTGGTTGAAGATGGGGTCCAGCTGAAGCTCGCCGGCCACCGCGACGGGCGCGGCGCGGGGCGTAGTGGGCTGGTCGGCGCAGGCGGAGAGCACGCCGGCCGCCACGAAAGCCAACGCGAGGACACGGAAGGGACGCATGCGGGTCCTTTCAAGGGGAGAAACCGGTCTGCCGGGAGCCCGCCAGGACCGCAGTTTCAGGACCCGCGATCCGCGCCGCGGATGCGCTCGCCGCAACCGCGTGGGGTGGCACGGCTTGCGGGATATTTCGCGGTTTCTTCCGAAGATGTGCGCACCCCGCCGAGTGCACCGTCGCGGTGCGGCCTGCTCCAGAGCGGTGCACGTGACACGATCGTCTCCGGAGAATTCCACAGGCTTCGGCACGGCTGACGGTGGTGGCCAGCGTCGCCCGATGCGCCGCGGCCTTCCTCGCGGACCGAATCACCAGCCCGTTCCGGATGGATGCCGCGCCTGGAACGTTTCTGGCGGCAAACCTCTGCATCCCCATCCCGCAGGTTCCCCCGATCCACGAAGCACCATGAATCCATCATTCCCCAGCCGCCGCCTTGCCGTGGCCGCGGCGGCCGCGCTCGCGCTCGTCGCCTGCGACGCCGGGCCGCGTGTCGTCGCACCCGCGCGCGAGTCCATCCCCGCTCCGCAAGCGCCCTCGCGGGTGATGGCCGCGGCCACCTCCGGCACCGTGCGGATGGAGGCGCACTTCACCGACCTGCGCGCCGGGGCCACGCAGGACATGTCCATCCTCAACCACGTCATCTACCTGATCGACAACGCCCCGGCGGGCTCCACCATCCGCACGGCCATCCACAACATCAGCGCGAACGTGGTGCAGGCGGCGCTGCAGCGGGCGAAGGACCGCGGCGTGACGGTGTACGTGGTGATGAGCGGCAACCATCACCCGGGCGACCCCGCGGACGACGACGACACCTCGCCGGAGAACCTGCAGGCGTATCTGGACGGCGGATCGGGAACGCGCTTCCGCTGGTGCGTGAACGGGGGCACCTACACGGGCGAGGGATGGGATGGATGCATCGCGCGCCACGCCAGCGCCATCATGCACTCCAAGCTGTTCCTTTTCAGCCGGACCAAGGACGCCACGGGCGTGCTGCGCGACAACGTGAGCTGGTTCGGGTCCGCCAACCTCACGTACGCCACCGGCGCCAACACGTACAACAACACGGTGACGGTGTACGGCGACAAGACGCTGTACGACAACTTCGTGAACAAATACTGGGCGCCGCTGTGGGCCAAGGCCAGCTATGCCAACAACGACTTCTACGACTCGTCGTCGGGACGTGGATATTTCGGCGGAAGCACCTTCAACCTGCAGGTGTACGCGTCGCCGGAGCAGGAGACGGACCTGGTCTACAACCGCATCAACTACGTGGAGCCCGACACCGCCTGCGCCATCCGCGTGGCCGAGGCCATGTTCAACGACACGCGCAACAACGTCGCGCAGCTGCTGGTATCCAAGAAGCAGCAGGGGTGCTGGGTCTCGGTCGCGGTGGGCTCCATCGGATCGCAGGTGCTGGCCACGCTGCGCAACGCGGGGATCGCCGTACGCAGGATCAACACGCACGACAAGTTCATCCTGGTGAAGGGCCGCTATGCGGGGTCCACGACGACGCGGCGCATCGTGTTCACCGGCTCGCACAACCTGTCGCACTCGGCCAACTACCTCAACGACGAGCTGTTCGTAAAGCTGGAGGACGACACCATCTACGCCGCCTTCCGCTACTCGTGGGAGCGCATGACGGCCGACGAGGACGTCTACACCTATCCCTGACGGCGAACGGCATCACGCGGAGGCGCGGAGGAAACGATGAGCCGCGGAGGGGCTGGGTGCCCTCCGCGGCTCTCGCTCTCCCCCGCTCCGTCCGGGGCCTGCGGGCGGGAACCTGCGGCTGGAACAGCGGAAAGCCCCGACACGGGCCGCTGGCGCGTCCCGTTCGGGGCTTCACCTGCACGCGCGCCCCACCTGCCGACGCGCGGGATGTCATCCCGATGGAGCGGCCCCGGCGAACCTGCCCATCCGCCGTACTCCGCAGCGACTGAGGGATCCGCCACACATTCCGGGCGCGCCACACGGGCTTCCCCACACGGGAACAAGCCAGTCCGCGCAGGCGGACTTCGTGTGGTTATTGCAGCGAATTCATTCGCCCGACCGAGCCGAGGCCGCGACCCAGAGCCGGGTAAGCCCGCGGCTGGAGCCGCGGAGGGCTGGGTGCCCCTCCGCGGCTCGTCTTTCCATCGAGCTCCGTCAGTGCTTGCCGGAGCCGCAGTTCTTCTTCACCTCGTAGTGGATGGCGCGCGGATAGTCCTCCCGCGGCAGGCGCACCTGCACCAGCACGGGGCCGGCGTTGATGGCGTCGCCCTCGTCCGCCAGCCGGCCGAGCAGCGCGTTCAACTCGCCGTGCGTGCCTACCACCACGCCCGTCATCGGCGTGTCGGGGCCGGAGAACACCTCCGCCAGCCGGCTGTACTTCCACTTGTGGAGCACGTTGTAGAAGCCGGCCTCCTCGCCCGAGGCGGGATCGTAGAAGCACGGGTGCACCAGCATCTGCTCGATGCCGTAGAAGTCGTCGTTGTTCATCACGAAGACCACGTTGTCCTGCCGCAGCCGCGTGTGGGTGGAAAGCTCCTGGCAGGTTTCCTGGAACGATCCGTCGCCCACGAACACCAGCGCCCGCTTCTCCGGCAGCGCCGCCTTCACCCCCGTGACCGCGCCCACCGAGTAGCCGATGGCCAGCCACGAGCCCTGGCAGAAGTAGGTGCGCGGCTGCGGCATCTTCAGGTTCTGCGAGCCCAGCAGCGAAAAGCCGGCGTCCGAGACCACCACGTACGGCGACGTGGCCGCGGTGCCCTCGCCCGACGCGGACGCGTCCAGGAAGGCGCTGATCCGCGCGAAAAATCCGTCGTAGGTGAGCCCCTCGTCGGCGGAGGGCGCGGCGGCCGGCTCGCCCACGGCCTCCTCGCGCGAGCCCTCCGTTGCACTGTAGTAGTCCGCCGGGGCATCCGCGCTCTCCGCGGTGATCCGACGCTGCACCAGCGCGTCGCGCAGGCTGGTGATGAACTCGCCCAGCTTGACGTCCGGGAAGTAGCGCGGCCCCACGCTGACGCCCTGGTGCGCCGCCACGATCCAGTCGTCGCCCACGGAGCGGGTGCCGCCCAGGTTCTTGGAGGTGGCCCACGACCCCAGCCCCACGCGGCAACCCGCGACGTCCTGGAACATCCGGTAGATCTCCGGCAGGCTGGCCTTGCCGTTGTACACGCCGTGGAACAGCGGGTGGTTCTCCGACATCACGGACTTGCCGCCGATGGTAGTGCAGAACGGCAGCCCCGTGGCGTCGACCAGCGACTCGAACTCCGCGCGAAGGCCGTAGCGGTCGATCTCTTCCCCGCCCCACAGGATGGGGCACCCCAGCTTTTCCATCAGCGCGACCGCCTCGTCAACCGCGGCCGTCCGCATCCGGTCCATGGCTGCGGAAGTGGGCCGAGGGCGAGCGGTGACGGGGCCGGCGGGCGGGTCGCACTCCCCGTCCCACACGTTCTCCCAAACTTCGAGATAGACGGGACGCCGCTCCGTCAGGCACGCCGTCAGCACACCGTCGATCTGCACGGGCGCCATGCGGCTGCTGGTAACCACCTGCGCATCCGCCGTCACCTGCCGGAAGGCGTCGACGTTGCTGCGCGTGTTCGGGCTCATGTGGCTGGTCAGCAGGCCGATGGCCTTCAGGTTCTGCCACTGCTCGTACGTCGGCGCGCCGGTGATGACCACGAGCGGAATCTGCTCCACGTACGCGCCGCCCACGGGCTGAATGACGGACAGCGCGCCCACACCGTAGGTGACGGCGACGGCGCCCAGCCGCCCCGTCGCCCGCGCGTACCCATCCGCCGCGTACCCGCCGTTGATCTCGTTGCAGTTGCCCACCCAGCGGATGCCGGCCTGGCGCGCCACGGGAAGAAAGGGGCCCAGGTGGTTGCCCGGAACGCCGAACAGGTCGGTGACGCCCAGCTCCGCCAGGCGCGCCGACAGGTAGCGCGCCACCGTCCACCGATCGCCAACGGGGCCGCTCACGCGCTCACCTCGCCATTCACCTCGAGAGCCACGCGCACGGCGGACTCCAGCGAGCCCTCGATCCACGCGTGCTTCAGCGAGGTGTGCTCGCCGGCAAAGTGCACCGGCCCCTCGACCGTGGGGATGTGAAGGTGAAGCTGCGTGACCTGCCCCGGGGTGAACACCGCCGCCTCGCCAAAGGCGTAGCGGTTGCGCAGCCAGCTCTGCGTCTGCCCCTTGCCCGTGTAGAACACCTCGATGCGCCGGCCGTGCAGCGACTGCAGGCCGCGTAGGGCAAAGGCGTACCGCTCGTCGTCGGACATGGAGTCCCACCGCGCGGCGTCGTCGGCCCAGCTGTAGCTGGCCAGCACCACGCCCCCGTCGCTGCCCGGCACCGGGTGCGACGGGTAGTACATGAAGCGGTTGGGATTGTCGGTGATGGACCCGCCGCCGAACACGTGCGTGGCCTCGCGGTCGGGAGCCTCCTGGTGGCGAAGCTCGGCGTAGAACGCCTTTTCGCGCTTGGCGATGCGGGTTTCGTCCACGTCGGGGTCCGCGCCCAGCAGCGCCGTTCCCTTCGCCTGGCTCTCACTCGCGTGCTCCTCGTACAGCCCCGGGCGGATGGCGTTCATCTCGCGCTTCCAGTCGGCCTCACTGAACTCCCACCAGCGCTTGCTGAACTCCAGCAGCACCTTGGTAGCCGAGTCGTAGTGAAGCTCGATTACCGCCCTGCCCTTCTTGTAGCTGAACAGCGGGTCCACGATCACGTGGCGCAGGCTGCTGAAGGGAATGGTGACGATGGCCACGTCGCCCGTGAACTCCTGGAACTCCGGCGGCGGCCGGCTGCCGCCGCGGTCCTCGTCGGCGTGCTCGTCCACCGTCTTGATCCATACGGCCGGGCCGTCGGGTCCCACGTGCGTGCACCCCGAGCAGTCGCGGTCGGGGTGCCAGTACTCCATCTGCACCAGCCGCCGCCCCATGACGATCTCATCGCGCAGAAAGGAGAGAAACGCGTACGGCAGCCGCCAGCTTCCGCCCTCGATCTCCCAGTACGTGGCCTTCGGATTGATGTCGCTGCGCCCGAGGAAGCTGTGGAAGAACGACAGCGGCAGCCGCGACGTGAGGTTCTCGATGGTCCCCACCGCCTCGATGGTGCCATCCGCGAACTTTCCGTGCTCCTTGAGGAACCCCCACATGGAGTACTGGTCGAAGTCGTAGATCACCCGCGCCCAGCCCTCCACCCACTCCCCGAACGGCTTGCTCTTCCGCTCGCGGGTCACCGGGTCCACCGTGGAGTAGTAGTCGCGAACCTTGTCGACGACGTCGTTCACCAGCTGGTTCGTCGTCTTGCTCCGCAGATCTTCGGGCATGCCGAACGTGGCGTTGATCGCGCGCGGGTCCTTCTCGTACTCGCTCTTGCGAACCTGCTTTCCGTTCACGCGGATCCAGGCGTTGTTCACCTTGTCCGGCGGGGTGAACGGGACGTCGGGGCCGTTGCGCCACTCCTGGCCGGTGAACGACTTGTAGACCACCGGGGGCACGGTGCCGCTGCCGGTGCCGGGCTTTACGTCGACGTTGTAGAACAGGCGGCGCTTCAGCCCCAGCTTGTCCACCAGGGCAAGGACCAGCGGGTGGAAGTTGGGAAGCCGCATGGCGCCGGCCTCGGCGTACTGGCGCGGATCGCGGAAGGGCGCCGGCAGGTCCGGGCGCCACTGGTCGTAGCGAAAGGTCTTCAGCCGTCCGCCCACGCGGTTGCCGTTGGCCTCGATGATGGTGACGTGGTGGCCGGCTTCCTTCAGCAGCCACGCGGAAACCAGCCCCGCGATCCCCGCGCCCACGACCAGCACCTTCTTCGGCTTGTCGGTCTTCGTCAGCCCGCGGTCGATCAGGACGTCCAGGTACTTGAGCACCAGGTCGCCGTCGTCGTCGCCTACCATCAGCAGGGTGCGGGCGAGCTTCACGCAGGTTGCCCAGCGCTCGGGGTCCAGCTTCTCGGTTTCGGTCATCGGATGGGGTGCGGTGGAGTGGATTACGTGCGGCGGGACGGGGCGGCGAGCCTGGGGAAGGCGAGTGCTGAGGCTGCCGGATGCGGAAAGTACGTGCGAGCGCCGGGCGGGACAACCACGGCGATGCGCGTCCCACCGACCCGCTGCCGATGGACGTGCACAGGGAGCTTGCGGGCCGGCCCGGCGGCGCAGATACTGAACGCACCGCACGCTCCACCGTCGTTGCCCGTCCACCCGCCCGGAGGCCAACCGATGCTGATTCCCCGCTACTGGTCGCGCGCAGAGTCCCAGGCCGTCACCCCCGCCGGCAAGCCGGTGCGGTTCCACGTCTGGCGAGGCTCGCGAAGCAGCCCAGCCGAGGCGCAGTCGCTGGCGCAGGAGGCGGTGGGGCGTGTGGCGGCACGCATCCAGGCGGGGGAGGGCTTTCCCCAGCGCTACACGTATGGCGACCGCCCGCTGCGGGAGGAGGTGGTACGCGAGTTTCCCGCCGCCTCCTCGGCCGACGCGCCGGATGCGGCCATCACCCGCAACTCGTACGGCGCGCTGGTGCTGAACACCGCGCGGGCGTTCTTCATCGATGTCGACGTTCCCGCCGCGGACGCCCAGCCCGCATCGCGGCCCGCCACGCCGCCGGCGACCTCGCACCCGCTGTGGGGGCTGGTGGATGCGCTGCCGGTGCCGCCGGGACTCAAGTCCATTGCCGAGACCTTCCTGGGCCCGCGCACCCCGGCGCCGGCCGCGCCCCCGCCCGCCGCAACGCCCGCCGGGTGGACGCCGGGAGATCCGCCCACCGCGCCCCTGGCACGGCTGCGCAACTGGATCGCGTCTCACCCGGACTGGCGGGTACGCGTGTACCGCACGCACTCGGGAATGCGCTACCTGGTGACGCACGCGCCGTTTTCGCCCACCGATGCCCAGGTGCAGGCCACCATGACGGCGCTGGGGGCGGATCCGCAGTACATCCGGCTGTGCCAGGTGCAAAAGAGCTTTCGCGCGCGGCTGACGCCCAAGCCGTGGCGCGTGGATGTCGAGAACCCGCCCGTCACCTTTCCGTACGAAACCGGCGCGGACGAGCAGTCGATGCGCGAATGGGAGCGGCGCTACGACGCAGCCTCCGGCGGCCGCGCGACGTGCCTGTTCGTGGAGGAGCTGGGCAGCGGTGTAGAACACCCCGACATCGCCCCGTTCCGCGCGCTTCATGACGAGCAGACGCGCGCCACGTCGGGTCTGCCGCTGGCGTAGGGTGCTGCGTCAGCTGTAAGCCGGCTCGCCACACGCAACACAATTCGCCTAAGCGCCGTCCCCGTCAGGACGGCGCTTCTCCCTTTACCCTTGACCGGGTGCACAGACGTGCATACACTCCGATGCGATTTGAATGGGATCCGAAGAAGGCACGCACCAACGCCGCGAAGCATGGAGTTCGGTTTGCTGACGCCGTAGGTGCGCTGCAGGACGAGGACGCGATCACGGTAGAGGACCCACACCCAGAGGAGGAGCGCTACGCCACGATCGGCACTGACAGCTTGGGCCGAATCGTCGTGGTGGTTTACACGTGGCGAGGAATAGGAACGGTGCGTTTGATTTCCGCGCGCCGGGCGTCGCGAACAGAGCGACTTGTCTATGATCGAGGTAAGCAATGAAAGACGAGTACGATTTCAGCGCGGGGCGGCGAGGCGCGATCGACCCCTCTCCCGCGGGAAAGACGCGGATCACAATCCGGCTGGACAACGAGGTGCTGGATTGGTTTCGTGCGCAGGTGGATGCGGCGGGTGGCGGCAATTACCAGAGCCTCATCAACTCGGCCCTGCGGGAACACGTACGCCACGCGGCAGAACCGCTGGAAGAGACGCTTCGCCGCGTGCTGCGCGAGGAACTGCGGCAGAGCGCCTGATCCACCGCTACCAGCGTGGACGGGGTTCCCCCTCCCCCGGCCCCTCCCCCGCAAACAGCGCGGGAGAGGGGAGAATTTCGAGCGGCGATTCCGTTCGTTCGATAGCCCATTCGTCACTAACCCTTGACCCGCCCCTTTCGCGTTTTAACGTACACCGTTCGCGGCTATTCGGTTGTGCCGGGCGTTATGGTACGCACTCGCGCGGCTGCCGATTCAGAGACGCGGGAAAGCGCCGTCAGCAGTTCACCATAGAAGAACACATCGGGCTCTCTGTTGTCGCTGTAGAGCTCGTCGGCGATCCGGGTTGCATCTGAAGCAGAAACCAGCTGCTGCAAGGCTGCTTGAACCTCGTCGCGCGAAAAAAGCGAGGTATGGTCAGCGTTGGGAAGCGATTCCCGCTGTTCCGCCGTGAGCGGGGTCCAGCCTACGGGTTCTCTGTTGGTCATTTCTTTATCGCTCCTGCCGGGGTTGCACGCGGGGCCGCATTGCTTCGCTTGCTTGCTTGTTCACTTGTTCACTTGCTTGTTCACACACACCCTACGCGAAAGGAGGTGCCGCGCACAAGGTAAGCGGGTCGCACCGTGTTGGTCATCCTAGTCCACTTTACGTTAATGAGAGGAGAACTCGTCCGATGAGTACGAAGCGTAGCCGATCCCTCCTCCTCGTGTGGGCCCTCGCGAGCGTTACTCTGACAACCGCTTGCGCGGACAGCCCGGCCGGTCCGGCCTCCGTAGTGACGCCGCCGCCGGAGCACGCGCCGCTGAGCAATTTCCAGATCGTGGACGATGGCAGCGGGGTGGAGTACGAGATGGACACCGGGGAGATGGCCTGTCCCGCGATCCTGAACTCTCACGTCCAGTACTGGGTCAACATCAACGCCGTGGGTCCGCGACTGTTCACCTTCTTCGCTCCCCATACTCGTATCGGCTATCTCGGCGGGGGCGTCTATCGCTACCGGATGACGCTGGGCCGCTCGGCCGACAACGAGTGGCTTGCGGAGGGGTCATGGACGGGCAAGTGCTTTGGGTACGGTCAGTGGGGGATCGGCAAAGTGGTGTCCTTCGAGGGCACCGTCTGGCAGGTTGGCGACGACGGGTGGGGCGACGGGTGCGGCGACGGCGGCTCGGACGGATACTCCCTGGATACCTACGATCCGTACTCTGCTACGCCGGATTGCGGCGGGGACGGCGACGGGGGCGGGAGCGAGGGAGGCGGTGACGGCGGCGGCGACTCCTGCTCTTGGGAATTCATCGTGATCGAGATTTCAAACGATGGCGGCCGAACTTGGCAGCAGTACTGGTCCGGCTGGGCGGAAGTTTGTCAATGAGGTGCAACCTGGCTTCCCCCCCGGCGCGTCTTGGAAAACCTGAACCCGTTAAGGTAGAAATATGCGTTCGCTGATTCGCGCGTTGCTGCTGGCCGTCGCGGTGGCGGTCGTGCCGCAATCCTTCTGCATGGCCCAGCAGGCACACGGCACGGCACAGGCCCGCGTGCCCGCGCTGGTCGCGATCTCGCCCGAGTTGCAGGGAGCGGAGACGCCGTTCCGGCTGGAACGGTTCGGCGGCAGATCTCCGCAAGATGTCATTCTGTTGGCGCCCGACGCGGACGCGGCCACGCTGACGCAGGCGGTGGAAGCGCTGATGGCCGTACGTCGTGCGACTGGCGATGCTGCCAGCGGAAGCGCAACGTTCCGCGTGCAGCAGGCCCAGCGGCCTCGGGTTCTGCCGTGGGCGGCACGCGTGCTGCAAGATGTGCGGGGCGCAGCCCCGCGCGCAATTCCGGGGATCGGACGACTGCGGGCGGTGCAGATTTGGCTTCCTGCGCAGCGGGGGGCGCGGGGGGCACCGGATTCCCGGTAACTAACGGGGGCCGAACTAGCACGAGAAACCCCGCCGGTCCCGGTCCGGCGGGGTTTCAATTTTACCGTGCGGCGGGGGAGTGGGGGGCTTGTCCCCCCCGAGCCCGCCGTCCGAACTTTTTTACGCGGGGACCTTTCGGTTTTCCGGCGGGGCGGGAGCATGCGTCCGGGGCCCACGACCTCGGCCACGACGGCCCGAGCGAAGGGCCATGCCCGATCCTGGGCCGGTGCCCCGGGCGTTGCCTTCCGGGGTAGGTCACTGAGGCGCACTTGTGGCTCGCGTCCTTCCGTTCCTGCGGCCATTAGTTTGCCCTCCCGAATCAGCCGCCGCAGGTGTGCGCGCGTACCCGGACAGTTCGGCGGCGATGCTGAGTGCAACCGTAAGCCATCGCATCCGCTGCGGTGCTCGCTTCCAGTTCGGCGGCCATCTGCTCTAGCAGCCGGGCGCGGCTGGTCGCGCCGTAGCGGCGCAGCACCTGGGCGTCCTCTCGCCAGCGGGCGGCGAGCGCCGCCGGTCCGGGCGGGTAGTGGGGGGCGATCATGCGCGGCATACCCTGCTGGTGCGACTAATGTGGCTCGGTGGGCTCTTATCCAAGTACCGGGGATCGCGCGCGGCCGTTCTATCGGCTCGCTCGCTTTAGCCCCCTCGGTTACCTATACCCCGCACGCACCCATCGGAGACTAGAATCTCGTGGGAACGAAACAGCCCGCCGGGCGACTCCCGGCAGGCGATTCTGTCCGTTGCGCTGTCCGTTCGTCGGAAAGGATGCACGTTCCGGCGGTTTAGTGAGTGCGGGTTGCGCGCGCACACCTAGTATTTTCGCCGTTTCCGTGCATCTTGTTTGATCATGGTGTCTAAGGCTGATTCTGCCGCGACTTCAGTCGCCCCAGCGAGGCCCGCGTGCTCCCTCACCGCCCCGAACGAGAGAACCCTGTCGTGCGTCTAAGCAGCCGGCTCGTTCGGGTGCGGGAGGGCACGGCTGGTGAGCCGGGCCAGCAGGTCGCGCCCCAGTTCCAGCAGCGCGGGCACTTCTTCGGCGCTCGCCAGCGTCGCGGAGCGCCAGAGCAGCAGGTCGGACCCCGCGCCGGTAGTGCAGTGCCCGCGGTTGGCTTCGTAGAACGCCACCACGTCGGGCTCGAACACGGCCCGGATGGAGCTTTCGTCCTGGCCCTGCAACAGGTACTCGCCTGAAAACGCGGGATGGCCCTCGATGTCGATGTCGTGGTGCCCCACCAGCTTGCCGATGCGATGAAGCAGGTTCTCCGGCCGCAGCAAAAAGAGCGGAAGGTCCAGCCGCGGCGAGTGCACGTGGAGCACCGTCTGGCTATAGGTTTTCTGCATGTTTCCGCTGCCCGTCACGTACGAGTAGTCGAACACGGCGAACCGGTCGCCGCCGCTCTCGCCCGCCAGGGAGTTGCGGATTCTTCGATCGCGGCCCTGCCTGAACAGCTCGAACCGCTCCACGTGGGGGATGATGGTGACCGGCGGCGCATCCTGGAAGCTCCATCCCAGCCGCGTCGCGAGATCCCGGAGCGCGTCGATGCGGTCCTGCTTGGTCTGGTGGGCCAGGACGGAGAGCGCGTAGAGGATCACGACGAACACCACACCGCCGACGATCTCCATCGAGTGCTCCGTGGGGCCGGCGGGGATTGGGAACGACGAGGTGCGGGAACGGCGCGGATCGAGAGGATACACGTGCCGCGCGCGCCGCGCCAGCGAGTTGCACCCGGTGCGCGCACCGGAGTTCCCGGACGACGATGACGACGCGTTTTCGCCTCCGGCACGCGGCCCCTGTCTTGCGCAGGGCGCACGCGGCAGTTGAGGCACGAACCTTATCAGGAGAACGCTCGATGTCGGACAGCACGGGCAACACGGGTACCGGAGACCTGACGTACAACCTGGTCAGCATTCTCTTCCACGCGCTGCAGGGCGCCGAGACGTACGACCAGTACATCCGCGACGCCGAGGAAGAGGGCGACAGCAACCTGGCCGAGTTCTTCCGCTCGGTGAAGCAGGAGAACAGCGCGCGGGCGGACCGTGCCAAGGTGCTGCTGCACGCGCGCCTTCACCCCGCGTCGTAGGCGGAACGGCGCCCGCCGCGCGGGAGCCCTGACGCCGGACAGCCGGCGGTCCCCCTGCGGGGATCGCCGGCTGTCGTCGTTCAGGCGGTGCAAATGCTCAGTTCTGCTTGCGAGGGGGAGCCTTCTGCTGCTCCGCCTGCAGCATCTGCATCAACTCGCCTTGGTTCTCCTCCGCCAGCCGCTTTCCCACCTCTGACCCGCGCCGCGCCAGCTCTCCTTGCGCGGCGGCGAACCGCCGGCCCGAGGGCGTGCGCATGAACGTGACGAGGTCGCGAAGCTCCGCCTCGGTGAACGCCTCCGCATAGATGCGGGCGAACGCCACGGCCGCCTCTTCCGTCGAAAAGATCGTGCGCGCCCACCGCTGCAGGACGGCGCGGAACTGGGCGAGTTCCGGGTTCTGCGCTTGCATGGCGTCGAGCATCACGTCGACGCCCACGCTGGCGTTCCCCGCCAGGTCCATCAGCGTCGTGAGCTCGCGGGCCAGCGACAACGACGCGGCCGAGACCGTCGTCGCCGGCTGCGCCGGGGTGGTGGTGGGCTGGGCGGCGGCAACGGCGGGCACCATCAATCCGCAGGCGATCAACAGGGTTCGCATCATTCGCATGGGGGAGACCTCCAGCATTTTCGGGGGAAGGGTCTGCTCCCGCTGAAGCTCGGCGGCCGCGGCGGCACACGCAAGGTCATCGCGGCGGGAACAGCGCGGCGCTGATGGGCCGGGCGCGGGTGCGCAGCTCGCGGTCGGCGCGGGGCGTAAGCAGGCGCAGGTCGCGCGGGCGCGGCACGGGCGACGAGGCGCTGGGCACGGGGGTGATGCCGTCCGGGTTCAGCCCGTGGCGGGTGGCGAGCAGGACGCCCAGTGCGTACCGGCTGACGGCCTCGGGCGCCACCAGGTGCCACACCCCCGCACGCCGGTCCACCGGCAGCTGCGCCACCTCCCACACCTGCGCGGCGAGATCTTCGACGGCGGTCGGGCAGCGCAGCTCGTCCGTGAACAGGCGCACGGGCTCGCCGCGGCGCAGTGCGTCGATCACGGTGGCGCTTCCCCCGTCCGGCGGGTCCGCGCGCACGATCAGTGACGTGCGGACGACGGCGGCGGTGGGCCTCGCCGCGCGGACGTGAAACTCCGCGCGCGCCTTCCATCGGCCGTACTCGTGCACCGGGTCCGGCTCCGCATCCTCCCCGTACGGCCCGCTTTCTCCGTCCAGCAGCGCGTCGGTGCTCATGTGCACGAGCGCCGCGCCCGTCTCAAGACAGGCCGCGACCACGCTCTCCGTCGCCCGCCAAATGTCGCGCTCCCCCTCCCGCGCCGAGTACGCCGTATGGATCACCAGATCCGGACGCACAGCCGCGAAGAGCGCCCGGACGGCGGCCGCGTCGGACAGGTCGACTTCGTGCGAGGGCGCGCCGTGCACAGGCGACGAGCGGCGGGTGGCGTGCACCTCCACCTCCGCGGGCGCCTGGCGGATCAGCTCGCCGCCCAGCAGCCCGCCGCCGCCGGTGATCAGGACACGCACGATGTTTCGCTCATGGGAAAGTACGAGGATCGCGGACGCCATTCAGGGAAGGACCGCGCGCAGGTAGTCGCGGGCCGCGTCGTAGATGCCGGGCGACTCGCTTTCGCGCGGGCCGGCGACGTTCAGGACCGTGATCCTGTGGGCGCGGAGCCAGCGGCGAAAGTGGTCCACGTTGGGAAGGGCGTCCAGACGGGAAATGTGGAGAGGCTGCCCGAACCGTTGGGCGGCCTCACGCGTCAGCTCCGTCCCCGCGCTGGCGGCATCCGTCACCAGCAGCAGGGTGCCGTGCGAGTCGCGCACGTTCCACTCGGTGCGCTGCGCCGGGTCTGCGGACGGGGTTTCGCGGAGCGGATAGTCCGGCGCGATCGGCCCGTCCTCTGCCCAGCGGCCGGCCGGGCACCATCCTCCGACTGCCATCCCCCGCTCCATCGCCACGTCCAGCGCGGCCCGGTCCACCCCCGTCTGCCCGCCGCTCACCAGCGTCAGCATGGCGGGCGCGATTGCGCCACGACGCGAACCGTCAGGCCGCGACGGGGGCGGGGCGCCACTCCGTCCGGTGCACCGCCTGCACCAGGATAGGACCCACCGTCTCCAGCATGTACACCTCGTCCTCGTCGAAGGGCACCGGCTGGTAATCGAAGTGGCAGATGGTCCCGAAGAGTGTGCCGTCGTCTTCCATCAGCGGCACGCCGCAGTACGACTGCACCACCGGCTGCTTGGGATGGCCGACAACGCGCTCGTCGTTGGTGGAGTCGGCCGTCAGGAAGGTGCGGGCGGTCTCGCGCACGTAGATGCAGTACGAATCCAGCACCGGCTGGTCCGGGCAGCGCTCGACCGTGGGGTCGTCGCGGTCGATCAGGTGCAGGTTGCGCAGGGTGCCGCCCTCGAAGCGGAAAACGGCGGTGAACCGGTGCGGCCCCAGGCTGTTCAGGTACCGTAGCGCCGGCCGCACGCCCTCGCGGCCCAGCACGTCCCGAAAGTGGGCGACGGCCTCACGACGTTCCATCACTCGGCATCTCGTTTCGAAAGTCCACGACGGTGAAGCGAGGCGCCGACCCTTTGCAAACCTTGCACCAGCAAGAAGTTGCGTCCGAAAACCGCTAGCGGGCGACCCGGCCCTACAAACGGTAGGCGGTCTGCACCAGGCGCTTTTCCTCCTCGCCCTCGATCAGCGCCTCCACCTCCACGTACGACTCCAGCCCGCTTCCCTTCAGCTTTTCGCGGAACAGCTGGTCCAGCTGAAAGATGCCGGCCGAGTTGCTCATCTCCACCCGAATCCGTACGGGCTTTTCCACTCCCGCCTCGATGTGCACGGCCTCGATCGCGGCGGCGGAGATGGAGTGGATGCTCATCGTCCCCTCGATGCCCATGGAGATGCGCGATCGGCCCTTGGCCATGTCCAGCGCATCGGCCACGCGCACCACGCCCGCCTCCAGCGTCAACGGGTTGCCGCCCGAGCGGTGGCCGATGATGGCGTGCAGCACCTCGGAGCGCACGATGGCGGCCGTTCCTGCATGGGGATAGATCTCCGGCAGCAGTTCGCGAAGCTTCATCTGCGCAACAAAGAGCGAGAACTCCTCGTGGTCCTTGCGGTGGATGCTCATTCCCGCGTCGTGAAGGAGCGACGCCAGCACCACCACCACCTCGGCATCCTCGGGCGTCATCCCGTAGTTCACCACCACGCCGGGCTGAACGCCGGCCGCCATCACCACGCGCAGCAGCTTGCTGGCGAGGTTCATCACGATCTTCACGTGCACCGGCCCGTGATCCGTCATCTGCAGGCGCTCGACGGCGTTCACGTTCGCGGCCAGCCACAGCGCGTACATCTCATCGTCGGCGTTCAGCCGCTCGATCAGCCGCTCGACCTTGGGATTTCCGCGCGAGGGCACGTTCAGCGTAAGGCGATGCGAGAACCGCTCTTCGACCGTACGGCCGAAGGTGGCCCGCGGGTCCGTCGGTTCCAGGATATCCGTCATTCGTTCCGTCTCCGTCAGTTCCGGGTGTGTCCGTGTTCCGCCATATGATTACGCACGTTCGGTTCCGGCCTGCGCCGCAAGGAACCGCGCGGCCTCGCCCTCTGCCCAGAAGCGCGGACGCCGGGGCGAGCCGGCGATGAATCCCACATGCCCCCCGTGCGGCGTGAAGGCGGTGTAGAGGCAGGGATTGGCCTGGATGTCGGCGTGGGGGATGGCGCGCTCGTCCACGAACGGGTCGTCCGTCGCGTGCACCAGCAGGGTGGGAACGCGAATGCGCGCCACGTACCCCGCCGAGCTGGAGCGGGAGTAGTAGTCCTGGGCGTCACGGAAGCCGTGCAGCAGCGCCGTGGCCGCGTCGTCGAACTCGCGGAAGCTGCGCGCACGGCGGATGCGCTCCGCGTCCAGCCGGTCGCCGATCTGGTCCTGCTTGCCCAGGAACTTGCCCCGCAGCCGGCGGACGAAGTGGCGCACGTACAGCCGCCCCATGAACGACGCGTTCAGCTTGTCGCTGCCGGCGCCCAGGTCGAAGGGGATGGAGATGGCCGCCGCGGCGCGCATGCGTGAGTCGGCGCCGCGCTCGCCCAGGTACTTCAGCAGCACGTTGGCGCCGAGGGAGAAGCCGACGCCCAGGAGCGTGGCGCGGGGGTAGCGCGCGGCGAGCAGATCCAGCAGAAAGGCCGTGTCGCCCGTCTCTCCCGCGTGGTAGAAGCGCACGGCGCGGTTAGGCTCGCCGCTGCACCCGCGGAAGTTCATGGCCACGGAACGAATGCCGTGGCGGGCCAGCGCCCGGCAGGTTTCCAGCATGTACGACGAGTTGCTGCTCCCCTCGAGCCCGTGGATCACCAGGCAGAGCGGCGAATCGTCCCCCGCGGCGGGCGCGCCGTCCACCGTGGCGAAGTCCAGGTCCAGGAAGTCGCCGTCCGGCGTTTCCACGCGCTCGCGGCGGTACGCCACCCCGTGCGGCGGGCGGATGAAGCGGCCGGCGACGGTCTGCGCGTGGGCCCCGGGAAGCCAGCGGGCGGGGCGAAAGGGCGTGGGCGTGAACGGAATGCGATCGGTCATGTCGGCAATCTATCAGCAAACCCCTTTCCGCCGGCACCCGGCCGCGCGATAATTTGGAACGGGCTGCGTCACGAGATCGTGTCGCCATCCGCTCCCCTTCCCCGCTCTCCCGCCGTGTGGCTCCTTCCGTTCTTCGCGCACGTGTCGTCGCTGGCCGTCCGCACCTTCTACCGCCTGACCGTGGCGGGGAAGCAGGTGCCGCCGGACGGCCCCGTGCTGATCGTGGCCAACCATCCCAACTCGCTGGTAGACCCGGCCGCCGTGGCCGCCGTCGCCGGCCGCCCCGTGCGGTTCCTGGCCAAGGCGCCGCTGTTCACCGACCCCGCCGTCGGCTGGCTGGTGCGCGGGTCGGGCGCCATTCCCGTGTACCGCCACGCCGACAACCCGGCCGAGGTGGGAAAGAACGAGGACACCTTTCGCGCCGTACACCAGGCGCTCGCCGACGGCGCGGCGGTCGGCATCTTTCCCGAGGGGGTGAGCCACAGCGAGCCGTCCCTGGTTCCGCTGAAGACGGGGGCGGCACGCATCGCTCTGGGTGCGGCGGCGATCCTGGGCGGGTCGTTCCCCGTGGTCGCCGTGGGGCTGACGTTCCGCAAGAAGCAGCAGTTTCGCTCCGAGGCGCTGGTGATGGTGGGCAAGCCGGTGGAGTGGGACGACCTGGCCGGCCGCGGCATGGACGACCGCGAGGCGGTGGACCAATTGACGGAGCGCATCGACCGGGCGCTGCACCGGGTGACGCTGAACCTGGAGCGCTGGGAAGACCAGCCGCTGGTGGAAACGGCCGAGGCGGTGTACGCGGCGGAGTTCCCGGTAGACCCGTCACCCGCGTCTCGCGTCGCCCGGCTGCGCGAGACGGCGGACGGACTGGCGCGCCTGCGGTCGGAGGAGCGCGGCGGATGGGAGCAGGTGGCGTCCGCCGTGTCGTCGCACGCGCGGGCGTTGCGGGTGCTGCGGATGACCCCGGTGGAGCTGAAGGCGTCCGTCGGAAAGGTGGAGGCAGGCAAGTGGGTGGCGCGCCAGCTGGGCGTGCTGCGTGCGCTGATCCCCATCGCCATCGTGGGGATCATCATCTTCTACATCCCCTACCGCGCCACCGGGTTCGCCGAGGCGCGCGCCCGCCCCCCGCAGGACATCCGCGCGACCTTCAAGACGCTCGTGGGCACGGTGCTGCACGCGGTGTGGACCATCGTCCTGGCCGTGGCCATTTGGTGGCGCTGGGGATGGAAGTACGGCCTCGCGGCGCTGGTGCTGCTCCCCATCCTGGCCTGGGTGACGCTGTGGACGGTCGACATGTGGAACCGTGCCCGGGGCGAGGCGCGCCGCTTCTACCTCCGCGCCCGCCGCGCGGAAGCCATCGAGGACCTGCGCATCCGCCAGCGCGCGCTCGCGGAGCGGCTGGCGGCGCTGTGGGAGAGCGTGAAGGTGTGAGGGGAGTGCGTTAGTGCGTTAGTGCGTTAGTGCGGAAGTACCAGGCGCGAAGTGAAGATCAGGCCTCGGCGGGGGCCATGGCGGCTTCCGGGGCGCGGCCCTCCAACGCCGCGACGGCCAGGTAGGCGCCGGCGGCGGCCGCAAGCGACGCCAAGTATGGGTACGGCAACGCGAGCACGTACGCGCCGAGAATCCATGACACGACGCCCGCCACCAGCGAGGCGGCCGCGCTCCACGCGCCGCCCCAGCGCGTGAACAGGCCGATCACGATCACCACGAAGATCCCCGCCGACCCGAACGCCGACGCCTCCTCCACCAGCGCGTACACCCCGTCTGCGTGCATCGCCAGGGCGTAGGCCACGACGCCGAACGTGGCCACGCCGATCCGCGCCATCCGCACCTTGGCGGCTTCTGACATCCCGGGGCGCAGCGGCACCACGATGTTGTGCGAAACGAGGGACGACGCCACCAGCAGGGCGCTGTCCACCGTGGATAGGATGGCCGACACCAGGGCGCCCGCGAAGACCACGTACAGGCCGGTGGACAGGTAGGCCCGCGCCAGCTGCGGCAGCGCCTGCTCGGGATCGGCCAGGCCGGGGACCAGCGTGGGCGCCAGGAGGCCCAGCGAAACGGGGATCATCCCGAACACCAGGTACATTCCCGCGGCCACCAGCGTAGAGCGCTGCGCGATCTGCGGCGACCGCGAGGCGATCACCCGCGCCACCAGCTCGGCGGCCATCACCGATCCGCACACCGGGATGGCCCACTGCTCCACGACGGCCAGCCCCGACACGCCCGGCCCGCCGAACAGGCGCAGCCGCTCCGGCGGTATGCTCGCCAGGGCACCAAAGCCCACGCGGCTGATCACCGCGGCGAATACGACCACCAGCCCCAGGATGAGCGCGATCCCCTGCACCAGGTCCGTCCACGCGTCGGCCAGCATGCCCCCGAACGCGGTGTACGCGATCACGATCAGCGCCGCCACCGCGATCATGGTCTGCACCTGGAACCCCGACGACGACGCCAGCACCTGCCCGAACGCCCGGATCTGCGCTGCCGCCCACAGCACCGACGTGGGCACCATCAGCATCACGGCGAGCTTCTCCACGGCCAGCGAGTAGCGCACGCGAAAGAGGTCGGCGACGGTGGTCAGCCGACGCCGCCAGAGCGGGACGGCGAACACGGCCCCCATCAGCAGCAGGCAGGCAGCGTAGCCGAAGGGGTCGGCCGTGGCGCCCCCCAGGCCGCCTTCGTAAATGGCTCCCGCGGCGCCGATGGTGGTCTCCGCGCCGAACCACGTCGCGAAGATGGTGAAGATCGCCAGCGGGTACCCCAGGCTGCGGCCCGCGACGATGTAGTCGCTCTCGGTGCGGATGCGGCGCGATACGTACATCCCGACCGCAAACTGCAGCAGGATGTAGCCCAGAACGCCCAGGAAGACGATGTTCACGGGAAGCGGGATCGGGAGTGGACAAGCGGGTGGGCGGCAAGCTCAGGCCGGGGCGCCCGCCGCGCAAGCCCGGGTATCGCCTCCCTCCAACAAAAAAGAGTTTCACGCGGAGGACGCAGAGATGATTGAGAGGACGCAGAGGGGCTGGTGAAGCCTCTGCGTCCTCTCTGTTTCCTCTGCGTCCTCTGCGTGAAACCGCCGTTCGTCAGCCCGGGACGATCACGCCACCCGCGACCGCCGCCTCCTCCGCGCGGGCCACACGCTGCCCCTCTTCCACGTCCACGCGCGAAAGCAGGTACCCGCCGATCAGGAAGAACGACGCGATCGCCAGGATGGCCGTGCGGCTGGACCCGGCCAGGCTCAGCACCAGACCGAAGATCAGGGGCCCGAAGATGCCGGCGAACTTCTCGAACACCCCCCAGAACCCGAAGAACTCGCCGGACCGGTGACGCGGGATCATGCTGGCGAACAGCGATCGGCTGAGCGCTTGAGTCCCGCCCTGCACCATCCCCACGAACAGGGCCAGGATCAGGAACTGCGTCGCGGTCGTGATGAAGTATCCGTAGATGCTGATTCCCACGTACGCCGCGAGTCCGATGAAGATCGACCGCTTGGCCCCGATCCTCCCGGCGATCGTGCCGAACAGGAAGGCGAAGGGAATGCCCACGAACTGCACGATCATGATGGTGCCGATCAGCATCCCCCGACCAATGCCCAGCTCCGTCCCGAAGATGGTGGCCATGCGGATGATCGTACCGATCCCGTCGTTGTAGATCAGGAAGGCCACCAGCATCAGGAACGCCTGCCTGTAGCCGCGCAGCGCCCGGAACGTCTCCCCCAGCCGCTGGAAGGCGACGCCGACGGGGCTCTGCCCCGGCCGCTCGTCGGACTCGCGCGTCACGGGCGGCTCGGGCACGCGCCGGAAGAGCGGGATGGAGAACAGCACCCACCAGACGGCCACCGACAGGAAGGCGAGGCGCGTGGGCAGCGTGGCCTGCGCGGAGCTGAGCCCCTCGCCGGAGGGCAGGCCGAACAGCCCGGGCTTGAGAATCCACGCCAGGTTCAGCGCCAGCAGCAGGCCCCCGCCGATATAGCCCATGGCGTACGCCGCGGTAGACACGCGGTCCATCTCGTCTTCACGCGCCACGTGCGGCAGCAGCGACTCGTAGAATACGAAGCTGCCGTTCACCCCGATGTTGGCCAGGATGAACAGGATGGAAGCCAGCATCAGGTCGCCGCGCTGGATCAGGAACATCAGCGCCGTCGCCGTCACGCCGATGCCCATGAAGGTCGCCAGCATGCGCTTCTTGATGGCGATGTAATCCGCCAGCGTCCCCAGGATGGGAGCCAGGACCGCAATGATGGCGAGCCCAATGGTGGTCGCGATGCTGTACCGCACGCCGGCCTCCGCCGCCGGGACCCCCGCGCCGGCCACCTGCACGTAGTAGATGGGAAAGACGGCCGTGGTGATGACGGTGATCATCCCCGAGTTGGCCCAGTCGTACATGGCCCAGGCACGCAGCTCCGGGCGGTGAAGCCCCAGCGCGGTCAGCATTCCGCGGCGCTCGGCGGGTACGGTGGATGGCATCCGTGCGTGGAGTCAGGGGGAGCTGGGGCGTAGACGGCGGGATTCTTGATCGCCAATATGCTCCGCGTGCGCCCGGCGGGCCAGTGCCGCGGGCTGAACCCCAACCTCAAGCCAGGGCGCCACGAGATGGCAGACTGGAAGAACACGATCGCGAAGTTCGTCCACCGCGTGGAAGAAAAGGTGGACGCGCAGCGGCAGAAGTTCGGCGCCATGGGCGACGGCACCGCGCGCATCGAGGCGTACCGCGGCTACGGCTGCGCCGACCGGGCGTACCTGCGCGGCCGGGTGGTGCGCGGGGCCGCCGTCCCCGCCGCCGTGGCGGAGCAGGGCATTGCCATGAACCTGGCGGCGATGATCCAGCGCTTCGAAAGCGACGAGGTGGCCGGCGCGAAGGTCCGCGTCGTCTACCCCGGCGGCCAGGCGGCCGTCACCACGGACGAGGAGGGCTACTTCGAGGCGTGGCTCCACCCCAAGCCACCCTTCAGCGCCGACAACCTGTGGCACGAGGTGGTGATCGAGCTGGTGGAGCCCGCCGAGTCCGATCCGCCGCACCGTGCGCTCGCACAGCTGCTCGTTCCGCCGCCCACCGCCGCGTTCGGGGTGATCAGCGACATCGACGACACCGTGGTGAAGACCGATGCCACGTCGGTGCTGCGGATGGCGAGAAACGTCTTTCTGAGCAACGCCCACACGCGGGTGCCGTTTCCCGGCGTGGCGCCGTTCTACCGGGCGCTGCAGCAGGGCGCGGGCGAGTCGCCTTTCAACCCCATCTTCTACGTCAGCAGCAGCCCGTGGAACCTCCACGACACGCTGACGGAGTTCCTGATGGTACAGAAGATTCCCCTCGGCCCGCTGATGCTGCGCGACTGGGGCGTCAGCGCGCAGGAAGCCCTGCCCACGGGGCACGCAAGCCACAAGCTCGAAGCCATCCGCCGCATCCTGGACCTGTTCCCCGCCCTGCCCTTCATCCTGATCGGCGACAGCGGGCAGGAAGATCCCGAGATCTACCATCGCGTGGTGCGCGACTACCCGGACCGCATCCTCGCCGTGTACATCCGCAACGTCGTCCCGCGGCCGGACCGCGTGGGCGCCATCCGCAAGCTGGCGGCAGAGGTGGAACACGCCGGCAGCGCCCTCATCCTGGCAGACGACACACTGGCGGCGGCCCGGCACGCGGCCGAAAAAGGCTGGATCCGCCCGCAGGCGCTCGGTGAGATCGGCGAGGTGGCGCGCGAGGAGCACGAGCCTACGCCCGCCGGCACCAATCAGGCGAACCGGGAGCTGAGCACGGAGGGACCCGGGACAGGCCCGCAGGCACGTTGAGAAAACCTTGGGCATACCTTCTGCACCAGGCGTTTACCCCCGTCGCCGTTCGGGCGGCGGGGGATCGAATCAATGGAAGGCAGAGCAAATGCACGAGGGCCGAGATTTCCTGCGCGCGCAGGTCAGCAACTGCGTGATGCAGCACAAGACGCTCCTGGAGAGCCTGGAAGACCACGCGAAGCAGGCGGAGGACGCCGCGTTCCGCACGCTGTGCGAGCGCTACATTCCCCGCATGCAGCAGCACCAGCAGACGTTGAATGCGTATCGGGCCACGCTGGGCGAGGAAGGGGGCCAGGGGCTGAAGGGTGCGCTGGGATTCGTGCTGGGCAAGGCTAAGGACGTAGCCGACAGCCTGCGCACGGACGACTTCCTGCGCGTGGTGGAGGACATCGTGATGATCCGCCAGGCCCAGGACACCTTCGCGACCTTTGCCGCCGCGGGCGACCGGATCGGCGAGCCGCGGCTGAGCGAGATCGGCCGGACGTGCGAGACGGAGCACGACCAGATGCAGCGCGACTTCAACGGCCTGGTGCAGGAGATGTTCGTGCGGCAGGCGAAGAAGAGTGCGTAGGGGAAGTGCGTGAGTGCGTTGGTGCGGGAGTGATAACCGACGAACCGCATTGCCTAGGCGCTTTCTCCTGATGCGCCAGGTGATGCGGTTCGGTCCTCTACGGCGGCGCGTCTCGAAGAGTGTGTGGCGGATCCTTCGGTCGCTGCGGATCGCGGTGCAGAGGCGGGCTCGTCGTGGCCGCTCGCTCAGGATGACAGCCGGGCCCGCCGTGCGGCGCTCGCACTTCCGCACTTCCGCATTCCGCACTTCCGCACTTCCGCACTTCCGCACTTCCGCACTTCCGCACTTCCGCACTTCCGCACTTCCGCACTTCCGCACTTCCGCACTTCCGCACTTCCGCACTTCCGCACTGC
>NZ_DASVSF010000079.1 GCF_036388275.1 Longimicrobium sp. | reverse complement strand
AGGGCACCTCCTGGTGCTCGTACGCGCCCAGCGTCACCTCCCGCACCCGCCGCAGCACCTCGCGGAAGCTCGGGTCGCCGGAGAGATCGGTCCGCAGCACCAGCGTGTTGACGAAGAAGCCGATCAGCCCCTCCACCTCGTTCCGCCCCCGCCCGGCGATCGGGCTGCCCACCACCACGTCCTCACTCCCCGCGTACTTGCCCAGCAGCACCTGGAAGGCAGCCAGCGCAACCATGTACAGCGTCGCGCCCTCGCTGCGTCCCAGCGCCTGCAGCCGCTCCAGCAGCTCCAGGGAGAGCTCCACCGGGACCATCGCGCCCCGGTGCGTCTGCACCGCCGGACGGGGATGATCCGTCGGCAGCTCCAGCAGCTCCGGCGCGCCCGCCAGGCGCTCCTTCCAGTAGGCCAGCTGCCGGTCCAGCACCTCGCCCGCCAGCTGCTCCCGCTGCCAGACCGCGTAGTCGGCGTACTGCACCGCCAGCTCCGGCAGCGGCGACCCACGTCCCTCGCGGTACGCCGTGTACAGCGCCGAAAGCTCGCGGAAGAGCACCCCCAGGCTCCACCCGTCGCTGACGATGTGGTGCATGCCGAGCAGCAGCACGTGATCCTCGGCGCCCAGCCGCAGCAGCGCCGCTCGGAACAGCGGCCCCGCCGCAAGGTCGAAGGGCCGCCGCGCCTCCTCGCCGGCACGCTGCATGACCGCCGCCTCGAGATCCGCCTGGCCGAGCCCCGACAGGTCCTCCACCGGCACGACGAAGCCGCCGAACGGCGCGACCACCTGCACGGGCGAGCCGTCCACCTCGCCGAAGACCGTGCGCAGCGCCTCGTGGCGCCGCACGATCTCACCCAGCGCCCGCTCCAGCGCCGCCTCATCGAGTGTGCCCTCCAGGCGCGATGCCATGGGCATGTTGTAGACGGCGCTTCCCGGCTCCAGCCGGTCGATGAACCAGAGCCGCTCCTGCGCGAAAGAGAGCGGCAGCGCCGCCGTGCGCTCCACCGGCATCACCGGCGGCAGCACCGGCAGCTCCGCGCGGCGCATCTCTTCCACGCGCACCCCCAGCTCCGCCACCGTGGGGCCCTCGAAGAGCACCCGCAGCGGCACCTCCACCCCGAACACCTCGCGGATGCGCGACACCACCCGCGTGGCGAGGAGCGAATGCCCGCCCAGCTCGAAGAAGCTTTCCTCCACCCCCACCCGCTCCAGGCGCAGCACCTCGGCCCAGATCCCCGCCAGCACCTCCTCCACCGGCGTCCGCGACGCCAAGTACCGGTCCTCCTCCGGCGCCAGCTCCGGCGCGGGGAGCGCCCTGACGTCCAGCTTCCCGTTCGGCGTCAGCGGCAGCTGCTCCAGCACCACGAAGGCGGCGGGCACCATGTACTCCGGCAGGCTCTCCCGCAGGTGCGCGCGCAGCCCGGCCGCCTCCACACGTCCCACGACGTACGCCACCAGCCGCTTCTCTCCGGGCTGGTCCTCGCGCACGATCACCCGCGCACCGCGCACCTCCGCGTGCGCCGACAGCGCGGCCTCGATCTCCCCCGGCTCGATGCGGAAGCCGCGCACCTTCACCTGTTCGTCCACCCGTCCCAGGAACTCAAGAACGGCAGTGCGTGAGTGCGTTCGTGCGTCAGTGCGGGAGTCGGGCACGGGATCCACTTCCGCACTTTCCTCCCGCCACCGCACCCGGTCGCCCGTCCGATAGAGGCGCGCCCCGGCCTCGCCGCCGAATGGATCGGGGACGAATTTCTCGGCCGTTAGCCCCGGCCGGCCCAGGTAGCCGCGCGCCACGCCCACGCCCCCCACGTACAGCTCGCCGGGGACGCCCACCGGCGCCGGCCGGCCGGCCGCGTCCAGCGCGTACACCCGCACGTTCTCCAGCGGCCGGCCGATCGCCGGGGCACGCCCGTCCGCTTCGCAGGCAGCGGAGGCGGCGCAGACCGTGGTCTCCGTCGGCCCGTAGGCGTTCACGAAGGCACGGCCAACGCTCCACCGCTCCACCGTGGCGGCGTCCACCGCCTCCCCCGCGCTCACCACCGTGCGCAGCTCCGGCAGGTCGTCCGGCGGAAGGATGGCCAGCACCGACGGCGGCAGGGTGGCCACGGTGACCCGCCCGCGCCGCAGCGTCTCCAGCAGCTCCGCACCGGGGAGAAGCGCCTCTCGCGGCGCCATCACCAGCGTGGCGCCGGCGAGCAGCGCGTCGAACACCTCCGCCACCGCCGCGTCGAAGGAGAACGAGGCGAACTGCAGCACGCGGCTGGTGCCGTCGATGCCGAAGCGGCGGGCCTGCGCGTACGCCAGGTTGGGAACGCCCCGGTGCGGCACCATCACCCCCTTGGGCGTCCCCGTGCTCCCGGAGGTGTAGATCACGTACGCCAGATGGTCCGGCGAGACGCCGCGCTCCGGGTTCTCCGCGGACTCCGCCGCGATCCGCTCTCGGCCGACGTCGAGGCAGACGATCTCGGCGCCCTGGAGAGAAAGCCCCTCCGGCAGCGGCAGGCGGGTGAGCAGGAGCGGGGCGCCCGAGTCGGCGAGCATGAAGCCCAGCCGCCCGGCCGGGTAGGCGGGGTCCAGCGGCACGTAGGCGCCCCCGGCCTTGAGCACGGCCAGGATAGAGACGACCATCTCCGTTCCCCGCTCCAGGCAGATCGCGACCCGCGTCTCCGGCCCGACGCCGAGGCTGGCGAGGTGGTGCGCCAGCTGGTTCGCCCGCGCGTTCAGCTCCGCGTAGCTCAGCGTCTCGTCTTCGAAGACGAGTGCGACCGCGCCGGGCGTGCGCTCCGCCTGGGCTTCGAACAGCTCGTGGATGCACCGGTCCGCCGGATGCTCCGCCTCCGTCCAGTTCCACGCCTCCAGCACCAGCGCGCGCTCCGCCTCGCTGAGCAGCTCCAGCCGCGAAAGCCGCACGTCCGCGTCTGCGGCCACCTGCTCCAGCACCCGCTCCAGGTGGCCGAGCATCCGCAGGGCCGTGCCGCGCTCGAACAGGTCCGTGGCGTAGCTGAGGCGCGCGCCGACGCCGTCGGGCCCCTGCGCCAGCTCCAGGCTGAGGTCGAAGCGGGCCGCCTCCCCCGTGCCGCCCCTGGCTTCCAGCCGCAGCGCGTCCGCCGCTGGGCCGGGTGCCGCGGCCAGTCCGCCGCCGATGCTGTGCTGGTTGTGCAGGACGATGGCGGCCTGCACCAGCGGCGCGTGCGTCAGCGAGCGCTCGGGGTTCAGCTCCTCCACCAGCTTCTCGAACGGGAGCGCCTGGTGCTCGAAGGCGCGCAGCGTGGCCTCGCGCACGCGCGCCAGCAGTTCCGCGAAGGTGGGATCGCCCGAGAGGTCGCCGCGCAGCACCAGCGTGTTCACGAAGAACCCGACGATCCCCTCCACGTCCGCCGAGGCGCGGTTGGCGACGGCCGTGCCCACCAGCACGTCGTCCTGGCTGGCGTAGCGGCCCAGCAGGAGCTGGAAGGCGGCCAGGTACACCATGAACGTCGTGGCGTCGTGCGCCCGCGCCAGCGCGTCGACGCGCGCGGGGAGGCCGGCGCCCAGCGTGGCGCTGACGGCGGCGCCGCGCTGGGTGCGCACGGAGGGGCGAGGGCGGTCCGGCGCGATCTCCAGCAGCGTGGGTGCCCCCTCCAGCGCGTCGCGCCAGAAGCCCACCAGCCGCGCGAGCGCGTCGCCGGAAAGGCGATTGCGCTCGCGAAGGGCATGGTCGCCGTACTGCAGCGGGAGCGGCGCCAGCGGCGAGGGCTCGCCCCGCGAGAAGGCCTGGTACAGCGCCTTCAGCTCGCGCTCCAGGATACCGGTGGACCAGCCGTCGGTGACCGCGTGGTGCAGGTTCCACAGTAAGGCGTGCTCGTCGGCCGCCAGCCGGACCAGGGAGGCGCGGAAGAGCGGGCCCTCCTCCAGCCGGAAGGGGGCCGCGGCGTCCGCGCGCGCCAGCCGCTGCAGCTCGGCCCGCGCCTCGCCGGGAGCCAGTGCGGAGAGGTCCGTCACCTGCAGCCGGAAGGGCGCGGGCGGGGCGACCACCTGCACCGGCTCTCCGCCGCGCTCCTCCAGGTGTGTGCGCAGCGTCTCATGGCGCCGCACCAGCTCGTCGACCGCGCGCTCCAGCGCGGCCCCATCCAGGGGGCCGGGGATGCGCCAGATGCGGGGCATCGAGTAGGCGGTGCTCCCCGGCTCCAGGCGATCCAGCAGCCACAGCCGCCGCTGCGCGAACGACGCGGGAAACTCGGAGGGGCGCTCGCCGCCGCCGCGCCCGGCCAACGCCGCGGCTGCGCGGCCCTTCAGCTTCAGCGCCAGCAGCCTCTGCTTTTCGCGCGACAGCTGGGCCAGCCGGGCAATGATGTCAGCCATCGCTCTGTGTGTGGTGGGCTACCGACGAGAGACGGAGGCACCTAGTGCCCGGTGCCTCGCGACCGCGGTTCGGTGCGGCGCGGTGGGTTCGTGCTCGGCGGGGCCGCTGCCGCTAGTGAGGGGGCTTACGAGCCTGGTTTGCATGCCGCGGCGCGGCCCCCCGCAAGCGGCAGGAGGGGGCTTTTTCTGCTGCCGCGCGGAGTTCCGCGCGCACGAGGTGCTTCGCCGGCAACCTCCCCCGCAACAGGGGAGAACGGACCGCCCCAGCGCTCAGAAGGGGGCGCCGCGGCCGCGGGCGCGCACCGCTGCCCCACGGCCACGCCCCGCCGTCACGCCTCGTCCCCGATCCCCGCCAGCAGGGCCGCTACCTCCTCGTCGCTCAGCCCTTCCAGCTCCGTGAGAGCATCGGCGACCGCGGCCTCGACCGCCGCGGCGAGGCCGGCGACGGTCGGGCTCTCGAAGAGCACGCGGAGGGGAAGCTCCACGTCCAGCCTTTGGGAGATGCGCGCCAGCACCTGCGTCGCCTTGAGCGAGTGGCCCCCGTGCACGAAGAAATCGTCCTCCACGCCCACCTTCTCCACGCCCAGCACCTCCATCCAGATCTCCGCGACCACCCGCTCCGTGGCCGTGCGCGGCTCCACCAGTTGGGCCGTGGAGGGCGCCTCCGGATCGGGGAGGGCACGGCGGTCCACCTTGCCGTTCGCGGTCAGCGGAAGCCGGTCCAGCCGCACGTAGGCCGACGGGACCATGTACTCCGGCAGGAGTGCCTTCAGGTGCGCCCGGAGCACGGCGGCATCGGGCCCGTCGGCACCTTCGTCGGAGGGGACCCAGTATGCCACCAGCCGCCGGTCGCCCTCCATCTCGCGCACCATCAGGACGGCTTCCCTGAGCGCCGGATGCGACACCAGGGCGCTTTCCACCTCGCCCAGCTCCACGCGGAAGCCGCGCACCTGTACCTGCTGGTCGGCGCGCCCCAGCGGCTCCACCTCGCCGTCCGGGCGGTAGCGGCCCAGGTCGCCGGTGCGGTACAGGCGGTCGCGCGGATCGCCGGTCCACGGGTTGGCCACGAAGCGCTCCGCCGAGAGCGCTTCGTCGCCCAGGTAGCCGGCGGCCAGGTGCGGCGAGCGCATCCAGATCTCGCCCACCTCGCCGATCCCCGCGATCTCCCCCGTCGCGTTGCGGACGAGCAGCTGCACCCCGGGGATCCCGCGTCCCAGGGGGATGATCTCCTTCTGCTCGGCTTGCGTGTCGACTACGTGGAACGAGACGGCGCGCTGCGTCTCGGTAGACCCGTAGTAGTTGACGACGCGCAGGTTGGGCGCGAGCGCCGCCAGCCGCTGCACGTCGGCGCGGCGGAGGACGTCGCCCACGAAGAAGGCGCGGCGCAGCGAATCGATCCGCTCACCCGCGGACGCGTCCGCCAACAGCTGGCCCATGGCCGGCGTCAGGTGCGCCACGGTGACCCCCGCCTCGCGCATCCACCGCGCGAGGTAGCCGGGGGTGCCGATCCCGTCCGGCTCCGGCGCGACGACCGCGGCGCCGAGCTGGAGCGGGGTGAAGATGTCGCGGTGCAGCGGGTCGTGCGCCAGCCCGGAAAGGAGGCTGAAGCGGTCGGACGCGGAGAGACCGAACTCCGCCGCCAGCCACGGCGTGAAGTGCGTGAGCGACGAGTGCCGCCCCATCACCGCCTTGGGCGTGCCCGTGGTCCCCGACGTGAACGACAGGTACGCCAGCGTATCGGGCCCCACCTCCACCGACACGGGGGATGCGGACGACGGGATGCCGTCCACCTCTTCCGCCGCCGCGTCGCCACGCGGGTGGAGGACGAGGGTCGTCCGGAGGGTTTCGGCCAGCACCGCCGCCACCTCGCCGGGCAGATCGCCCGCCGCGGAAAGGTGGAGATGCGCGGCGGGGCGCGCGATGCGGACGTACTCGGCCAGGCGTGCGGCCGGGTAGGCCGGATCGAGGACCAGGAAGGCCGCGCCGCTCTTCATCGTCCCCAGCAGCGCGCGGACCAGCGCGGCGCTCCGGTGGCCGGTAACGGCGACGACATCGTCCACGCCTACCCCGGCATCCGCCAGCGCGCGGGCGATGCGGTCCGTGGCCGCGTCCAGCTCGGCGTACGTCCACCGCTCGCGCGGGTCCTCCACCGCCAGCGCCTCCGGCGTCTCCATCGCCCGCGCGGCGAACACTTCGTGAACCGCGCCCCGCCACGTGTCGTCCAGCGGCGCGGCCGGATCGGGAAGGACGCCACGCGCCGCTTCCGTCGCCAGCGACAGCGCCCCGACGCGGGTTTCCGGCGCGGCCGCGGCCTGGCGGAGCACGCCCTCGAGCTGCGCCAGGAACTCGCGCATCCGCGGCGCGTCGAACAGGTCCGCGGCGTACACCAGGTTGACGACGATCGCCCCGTTCCGCTCCAGCACGTACAGCGTGAGGTCGAACTTGCTGGCCGCGTCGCCGATCGAGCCGGCCCCCGCCACCTCCAGCCCCTCGCCGCGGACGGCGCCGTCCTGGAAGTTCATCAGGTTGAGCATCACCTGGAACACGGGGGCGTGCGCCATGCTGCGCTCGGGACGCACCTCCTCCAGCACCCGCTCGAAGGGGAGATCCTGGTGCGCGTACGCGTCCAGCGTGCTTTCGCGCACCCGCCCCAGCAGCTCGCGGAAGCTCGGGTCGCCCGAAAGGTCGGCCCTGAGCGCCAGCGAGTTCAGGAACAGGCCCACCATCCGCTCGGTTTCTGCCCGCGTCCGCCCGGCGATGGGCGTCCCGACGACGACGTCCTCCTGCCCGGCGAGGCGTCCCAGGACCACGTCCAGCGCGGCGAGGAGAACCATGAACAGCGTGGCCCCCTCGCGGCGGGCGAGCGCCTGCACCTCCCCCGCCAGGGCGGGCGCGACGACCAGGCGCTCCACCGCGCCGCGGTGCGATTCCACCGGCGGCCGGGGACGGTCGGTCGGCAGCTCCAGCAGCGCCGGGGCGCCCTCCAGCGCCTGCCGCCAGAACTCCATCTGCCGCTCCAGCGCGGCGCCGGACAGGCGCTCGCGCTGCCACACCGCGTAGTCCGCGTACTGCAGCGCGGGCTCCGGCAGCGGCGACGCTTCGCCGCGCGAAAAGGCGCCGTAGAGCGCGGAGATCTCCTCCCGCAGCACCCCCAGCGACCACCCGTCGCCGACGGCGTGGTGCAGGTTGAGGAGCAGGAGGTGCTCGTCATCGGCCACGTGGACGAGCGACCCGCGGAAGAGCGGCCCGCGCGCCAGGTCGAAGCGGTGCCGCGAGGCTTCGGCCACCAGGCGGCCGGCCTCGGCCCGCCGCTCGCCCTCGGGCAGGTGCCGCAGGTCGGTGACCGGCAGGTCGAAGCTGGCCGGGGGCGGGGCGATTCGCTGCACGGGAACGCCGTCCACGGCCGGGAGCGTCGTGCGCAGCGGCTCGTGGCGGCGCACCAGCTCGGCCAGCGCGCGGCGGAGGGCATCGTCGTCGAGACCACCGGTGATGTAGTACGAGAACGGGATGGCGTACACCGGGCTTCCCGGGTCCAGCGCGTCCACGAACCAGAGCCGCTCCTGCGCGAACGTCACCGGCAGGTCGCCCTCGCGCCCGGCGGGGGCGATGGCGTCGGCGCCGGCCGCCGCGCCGGTGTCGCGGAGACGGTCGATCTCGGCCGCCAGCCCGGAAAGGACCGGCTGCTCGAAGAGGGCGCGGAGCGGGAGCTCCACGCCGAAGACCTGGTGGACGCGCGCGGCGACGCGGGTGGCAAGGAGCGAGTGCCCGCCCAGGTCGAAGAATTTCTCCTCGGCGCCCACCCGCTCCAGCCGCAGCACCTCTGCCCAGATCCCCGCCAGCACCTCTTCGGTCGGCGTCCGCGGCGCCACGTACGTCTCCTCCGACGACGCGAGCTCCGGCGCCGGCAGCGCCTTGCGGTCCAGCTTTCCGTTCGGGTTCAGCGGCAGCGCGTCCAGGAAGACGAATGCGGACGGGACCATGTACTCCGGCAGGCTCCGCCGGAGGTGCTCGCGCAGCGCCTCCACCTCCGCTTTACCCACGACGTACGCCACCAGCCGCGTCTCGGCCGTCTCCGCGCGCGCCATCACCACGCAGTCGGCCACGCTCTCGTGCCGGCGCAGCACCGCCTCGACCTCCCCCGGCTCGATCCGGAAGCCACGGATCTTCACCTGCGCGTCCATGCGTCCCAGGAAGTCCAGGACCGCGGTGCGCGTACCTTCCACCCAGCGCCCTCGGTCGCCCGTGCGGTACATCCGCGCTCCCGGGGCGGAGGCGAAGGGATCGGGAACGAAGCGCTCCGCCGTCATCCCCGGCTGGTCCAGGTAGCCGCGCGCCACCCCCGTCCCCGCGATGCACAGCTCCCCCGGAACCCCCACCGGCTGCGGGCCGAGGGCGCCGTCCAGCACGTACACGCGGGTGCCGGCGAGCGGGGAGCCGATGGGAATGCGCCCCGCCACACCCTCCACTTCGTACGCGGTGGCCCAGACCGTCGTTTCCGTGGGGCCGTAGAGGTTCACGATGCCGGCGGAGACGACGGTGCCGAGCTCGCCGACGAGGTCCGGCGGAAGCGGCTCGGCCCCCAGGAGCAGGCGCTCCACGCCGGCCAGCCCCTCCACCCCCGACTCCGCCAGCAGCATCCGCAGCAGCGACGGCGTGCACTGCAGGTGGGTAACGGCGTGCCGGCGGATTCGCCGCGCGAGCGCCCCCGGCTCTGCCCGCGCCCGCTCGAAGTCCGGGTGCAGCACCACCCGGAAGCCGCGCGCCAGCGTCCAGAACAGCTCCGTGATGGAGGCGTCGAAGCCGATTCGCGAAACCGCCAGCCACGTCCCCGGCGCCGTGCCGCCCACGTGGCCGTCCATCGCGGCCACCAGGGCCACCACGTTGGCGTGCGTCACCACCACGCCCTTGGGGCGCCCGGTGGAGCCGGAGGTGTAGATCACGTACGCCGTGTTCGCGGGGACGACGGCGCTCCGGGGCGCCTCCGCGGCATCCCCCTCGATCGCGTCCGCGTCTCCGTCCACCACGACGATCCGCACATCCTCCCCGGCCAGGAGCTCGCGGAGCGACGGCTGCGTCACCACGAGCGGGGCGCCCGCGTCCTTGAGCATGTACGCCAGCCGGCCGGCGGGGTAGCCGGGGTCCAGGGGAAGGTACGCCGCCCCCGTCTTGAGCACGGCAAGGACGGCGACCATCATCTCCGCCCCCCGCTCCAGGCAGACCCCCACCCGCACCTCGGGGCCCGCGCCCAGGCGGGCGAGATGGCACGCCAGCCGGGTGGCGCGCGCCTCCAGCGCGCGGTAGGTGAGCGACGTGTCCTCGAACACCACCGCTTCGGCGTCGGGCGTCCGCTCGGCTTGCGCCGCGATCAGCGCGTGCAGAAGCCCCTCGCCGGGGGGGGCCGCCTCCGCGCCGCTCCACGTTTCCAGGACCCTGCGCCGCTCCGCCCCGTCCAGCAGATCCACCGCGGAAAGGCGCGTGTCCGGGTCGGTGGACAGGAGCGCCAGCACCCGCTCCAGGTGGCTGGCCATCCGACGGGCAGTCCCCTCGTCGAAGAGGTCCGTGGCGTACTCCAGCGAGCCGGAAAGGCCGCGCGCGTCGCTCCGGAGAACGAGGGTGAGGTCGACCTGCGTGGTCTCTGCCTGTCCGCTCGTGAACGGCGCCGGCCCGGGCCCGCCCTCGCCGGGGGGGGCCGAGGCCGGCGCGGGCTCCGGCGAGGGCCCGTCCGCGCCGGCGGGAGCGGGCGCGGCCTCCTCGAGCAGGAACAGCACCTGGAAGAGCGCGGAGTGGCTGAGGCTGCGTTGGGGGCTCAGCTCCGCCACCACCCGCTCGAACGGCACCTCCTGGTTCTGGTACGCATCGAGCGCCATCTCGCGCACACGATCCACCACCACGCGAAAGGTGGGGTCGCCGGAAAGGTCGGTGCGCAGCACCAGGGTGTTCACGAAGATCCCGATCAGCCCCTCGACCTCGCGGCGCGACCGCCCCGACACGGCGATCCCCACCGAAACGTCCTGCGCCCCGGCGTGCCGGGCCAGCAGCACCTGGAAGGCACCCAGGAGCACCATGTGCAGCGTGGCGCCCTGGACGTTCGCCAGCGCGCGCAGGCGATCCACCACCACGAGCGGCACCTCCACCGGCACCTGGGCGCCACGAAAGGAGGGGACCGGCGTCCGCGGCCGGTCCGTCGGCAGCTCCAGCAGCTCCGGTGCGCCCCCCAGCTGACGCCGCCAGTACGCCAGCTGCCGCTCCGCCGCCGCCGGCGGCTGCGCGCGCTGCCAGGCGGCGTAGTCGGCGTACTGCACGGGGAGCGGCGGGAGGGGGGAGTCCCACCCCTGCCGGTACGCGTCGTACAGCGCGGCCAGCTCGCGCAGGAACACCCCCAGGCTCCACCCGTCGCTGATGATGTGGTGCATCCCCACCAGCAGCACGTGGTCCTGGGCATCCAGCCGCAGGAGCGAGGCGCGGAACACCGGGCCGGCCGAAAGGTCGAAGGGGCGCGCCCGCTCGCGCGCGAGACGCGCCTGCGCCTGCGCCCCGCGTTCCCCGGGCGGAAGGCCGGAAAGGTCCTCCACCGCGAGCGCGAAGCCGGTGAAGGGAGCGACCACCTGGGCCGGAACGCCGTTCACCTCGCGAAAGGTGGTGCGGAGCACGTCGTGCCGGCGTACCACCTCGCCCAGGGCGCGCTCCAGCACCGCCGCGTCGAGCGCGCCCGGGAGCCGCAGGGGGGTCACCAGGTTGTACGCCGTCATCCCCGGGTACATCCGGTCGATGAACCAGAGCCGCTCCTGTGCGTGCGAGAGGGGCGCGTCCCCCGTCTGCGCGCGGGGAACGATGGGCGCCTCCTGGTAGCGGCCCCGCAGGCGGGCCTCGCGCAGCGCGCGCTTGGCCGGGGAAAGCTCGGAAAGCTGCGTCATCGTACCCCTTCGGTGACCGCGTCCAGGGCGCCGCCCACCCCCGCGAGGGCGGACTCTGCCTCCTCGTCGCTCATCTCCTCCAGCTCCAGGAGGATCGCCGCGTCGACCAGCTCGGCCAGCCCGGCGACGGTGGGAGCCTCGAAGATCGCGCGCAGGGGAAGATCCACCTGGAAGACCTCGCGCACCCGGCCAAGGACCTGCAGCCCCAGGAGGGAGTGCCCGCCCAGCTCGAAGAAGGAGTCGCGCGTCCCGACCTCCCGGATCCCCAGCAGCTCGCGGAAGATCCCGGCGACGAGCTCCTCGGCCTCGCCGGTGGGCTCCAGGTACTCGGTCGCCAGGCTGGGGCGCGCGTGCAGCCCCTCCTGCGGAGCGGCCTGGCCGCCTTCGGCCGGGGCGGAGGCGGTACGGCGCGGGGTCCGGAAGCGCTCCAGGCGTGCGTGCAGGTCCTGGGGCGACACCACCACCCGCGGCTCCCCCGCCAGGGCGGCCAGCGTCTCGAACACCCGGACCCCTTCGGCGCGCGGGATCGCCCCCGCGGCCATGGCCGCGGAGCTACCTTCCTCCTCCCAGCGGTCCCAGCTCACGCTGGTCCAGCGCCGCCCCTGGGCCGCGCAGCGCTCGGCCCAGGCGTCGCCCAGCACGAACGCCGCGGTGGTCGCGGCCAGCCCCGACCCGCCGAAGACCGAAAAGATCGAGTTCTGGAGGAGGAGGAAGTCGAGCGGAAGCCCGGCCGTCGCCTCCTCGAGCGCGGCCAGCTCGCGCGTCAGGCGGGCCAGCTCCAGCCCGGCCGCGGCGGAGCGCGCCTCGGCCAGCGGGCCGGGTTCGCCCCCCCCGCCCTGGGTGGCGTGGACCACGCCGTGCAGCGCCCCGAACGCCTCCACGGCCGCCGCCACCGCGCCGCGCAGCGCCACGGCGTCGCGCGGGTCGGCGCGCAGGACGAGGGGCGTGCAGCCACGCGCCTCGGCGGCCATGATTCCCCGCAGCGTCTGGCCGGCGGCGCCCCCGCCGCCCGGGGAGGCGAGGACGGCGTCCCACGCCTCGCGCTCCGGGAAGGAGGGGGGCACCACCACGGCCAGCCGCGCCCCCACCCCCGCCAGGTGCTCGGCCAGCACCCCGGTGCCCGCGGGCATCCCCCCGGAGACGAGGTAGGCGCCCCCCGGGCGGAGGGACGCGGCGCCCGCGTCGGCAGGCGCCGCCTCGTACCGCAGCACCCAGCGCCGCGGTCCCCGGAGCGCCACGGTGGTATCCGCGGCGTCGGCGTCGGCCTCGGCCAGGAGCTGCTCCACCAGGCGCTCGTCGCCGGGCGCGCCGGGGCGTACGTCCACCGTGCGGCAGACGACGTGCGCCAGCTCCTGCGGAAGGGTCAGGCAGGCGCCCAGCACGGTCGCGCGCTCGGGGCGGACGTCCTCGCCGCCGGCCACGTCGCGCACCCCCTCGGTGGCCACCAGGAGCCGGAACGGCCCCTCGCTGGCCTCGCGGGCGAAGGTCGCCGCCAGGGCGGCGACGGTGGCGTACCCGCGCGCGTGTGCCCGGGCGAACGCCTCCGGCCCCTCCCCGCCCTCCGGGTCGATCCCCCACAGGACGATCACCCGGCGGGGACGGACCCCCGCCCCCTGCAGGGCGTCGCGCAGCGCGGCCAGGTCTTCGGCGGAGCCCGGGCGCACGGTGTAGCCGCGGTCGCCCGAACGGGCGAAGCCGTCGCCGGCCTCCGCCACCGCCACCGTGTGCCCCAGGCTTTCCAGCCGCCCGGCCAGCCGCCCGCCGATCCCCACGCCGTCCGCCAGCACCAGCCACTCCGCGGGTTCCGCGAGGGGCTGCGCGGGGAGCGGGGAGCGCCGCCAGGCGGGGAGGTACATCCACCCCGCCGGGCCGGACCGCCTTTCCGCGGCCGCTCCCCCGCGGCCCCCGGGGGCAGCCCCCGAGCCCGGCTCCACCCAGTAGCGCTCACGCTCGAAGGGGTAGGTGGGGAGCGCCACGCGCCGCAGCCGCTCGTGCGCATGCACCGCCTCCCAGTCCACCGATGCCCCCGCGGCCCAGAGCCGGCCGGCCGCGCCCAGGAGGTAGGCGTCGTCGGGGTGGCTCTCGAAGCGGTGGCGGAGGGCGACCACCAGCGTAGCCGGCGTGTCGCCCCAGCAGTCCACCTGGAGGGCCAGCCCGCCCACCGTGTTCCCGGGCCCCACCTCCAGGAGGAGGCGGAAGCCGTCGCGTGCGATCGTCTCCACCCCGTCGGAAAAGAGGACCGTCTGCACCAGGTGCCGCGTCCAGTACTCCGGGTCGGTGGCCTCTTCGGGGCGGATCCACCCGCCGGTCACGTTCGAGGCGAAGGGGATGGTGGGCGGGGAAAGGCGCACCCCGCGCAGGAGCTCCGCGAGGCGCTCCGCCACCGGCTCCATCATCGGCGAGTGGTAGGCGTGCTTGGCGGGGAGCCGCCGCACGGACACGCCGCTCGCCGTCATCTCGGCCTGCAGCGCGTCCACCGCCGCCTTGGGGCCCGAGACCACGCTGATCCACCAGGCGTTGTGGGCGCCGATCGCGAGCCCGTCGCGGAGGTAGGGGGCCGCCTTCTCCTTGGGAAAGGGAAGCCCCATCATCCCGCCCGGGGGCGTCTCCTCGATCAGCCGGGCCCGCTCGGCCACCAGCATCAGGGCGTCTTCGAGCGACCAGACCCCCGCCACCGTGGCCGCCACGTACTCGCCCAGCGAGTGGCCGATCATCGCCTCGGGGCGCACCCCCCAGCTCAACCAGAGCCGCGCCAGGGCGTACTCGGTGACGAAGAGCGCCGGCTGGGCCAGCCGGGTGCTGTCCAGGAGCCCCATGTCGTCGTCCCGGCCGGCGCGCCCCAGCAGGGCGCGCAGGTCGAGCCCGGCGGGCGCGCCGTCCGCCGGCGCCGGCTCGTCGGCCGGGTACAGGGCCTCGCGCAGGTCCATCCCCAGCCAGGGCCGGAGGATCTCGGCGCAGCGGTCCACCGTTTCGCGGAAGAGGGGCTCGGTCTCGTAGAGGCCCTTCCCCATCCCCGGGTAGTGGTTGCCCAGGCCGGGGAAGACGAAGGTGACGGGCTGCCCGCCCTCCGGCGGCGCCGCGTCGAAGAGCTGCCCGGGGGCGCGCTGCTCCAGCGCGCGGGCGGCGCCTTCGCCGTCGCGGGCCACCAGGGTGCGGCGGTGCGCGAACGACTTGCGCCCGGTCTGCAGCGTCCAGGCGACGTCCGCCAGCTCCTGCTCCGGGTGGGCGCGCAGGTGCGCCGCCAGCCGGTCGGTGGCCGCCTCGAGCGCGGCCGGGGTGCGGGCGGAAAGGGGGAGGACGTGCCATGCCCGCGCCGGGGCGGACGGCGCCCGCGGGGGCGCCTCCTCCAGCACCACGTGCACGTTGGTCCCCCCGATCCCCAGCGAGGAGACCCCGGCGCGCCGGGGGAGGGCGCCGCCGCCCGGGAAGGGGACGAGGCCGGTGTTGACGAAGAAGGGCGAGCCGGCGAAGTCGATCTGCGGGTTGGGCTCGGTGAAGTGCAGGCTGGGGGGGATCTCGCCGTGCTCCAGGGCGAGGACCGCCTTGACGAACCCCGCCACCCCCGCCGCGGCGTCCAGGTGGCCGACGTTGGTCTTGACCGACCCCAGGGCGCAGTACCCCGTGCGCCCCACCTCCCCGAACGCCCGGGTGAGGGCGGCCACCTCCACGGGGTCGCCCAGCTCGGTCCCGCTCCCGTGCGCCTCCACGTACCCCATCGTTTCCGGGTCCACCCCGGCCAGCGCCAGCGCCTCCTCCACGACCTCGGCCTGTCCCTCGACGCTGGGGGCGGTGAAGCCCACCTTCTGCGCGCCGTCGTTGTTCATGGCCGAGCCCAGGATCACCGCGCGCACCGGGTCGCCGTCGGCCAGGGCGTCTTCCAGCCGCCGCAGGACCACCACCCCGAGCCCGCTCCCCCCCACGGTGCCGGCCGCGCGGGTGTCGAAGGCGCGGCAGTACCCGTCGGGCGACATGATCCCCCCCGGCGCGTACCGGTGTCCCCGCTGCAGACTGAGCCCCACGCCCCCCGCGACGGCCAGGTCGCACTCGCCGGCCGCGAGCGCCTGGCACGCCAGGTGGATGGCCGCCAGCCCCGTGGAGCACGCCGTCTGCACGTTCACCGCGGCCCCGCGCAGGTCCAGCTTGTAGGAGGCGCGCGAGGCGAGGAAGGTGCGTTCGTTGAGGAGCTCCAGCGCGAAGTGGCCCACCGACTCCACCACGTCGGGGCGGCTGAGGAGGTGCTGGGCCAGGTACCTGCTCCCCGACGCCCCGGCGTAGACCGCCACCGCCTCCTGCTCGCTCCCCGGGACGTGCCCCGCGTTCTCCAGCGCCTCCCAGGCGGCCTCCAGGAACATGCGCTGCTGCGGGTCCAGCATCTCCGCGTCGCGCGGGCTGAAGCCGAAGAAGGCGGCGTCGAAGCGGTCGATCCCTTCCAGCACCCCTACGGCCCGCACGTGCGCCGGATCGGTGTCCCCCTCTTCCGCGTCGAAGAAGGTGATCGAGTGCACTCCGGCGCGCAGGTTCTCCCAGAACCGCTCCACGTCGGCCGCGCCCGGGAAGCGCCCCGCCATCCCGATCACCGCCACGGCCCCGATTGGATCGCTCATGAATCGTCTCCCTTGTGTGTCGCTCCCCCGCTCGCACCCGCCCCTTGTCCCGCCCGCGCCCGGCGGACGGCGGCGCGGTCGCGCCCCCGCCGCCTGCGCCCCTCCGCGCCGGCCCGCGGCCCCGCCGCGCCCTCCCCCTCGGCCCCCAGGTGCTCGGCCAGCGCCGAAACCGTGGAAAAACGGAAGAGGTCGGCGATCGGGATCGTCCGGTCCAGCGTTTCGCGGAGGCGCGCCTGCACCTTCACGAGCAGGAGGGAGTGCCCGCCGAGGTCGAAGAAGTTCTCTTTCACCCCCACGCGGGGGCGCCCCAGCACCTCGGCCCAGATGGCCGCCAGCGCCGCCTCCAGGGGCCGGCGCGGCGGCGCGTAGCTCGTTTCGGCGGAAACCGGCTCCGGTGCCGGCAGCGCCCTGCGGTCCAGCTTGCCGTTCGCCGTCCGCGGCAGCTGCTCCAGCCCCACGAAATCCGCCGGCACCATGTACTCCGGCAGGCTTCGCCGCAGGTGCCCGCGCAGCACCTCGGCCCGTGCTTCGCCGACCACGTACGCGACCAGCCGCTGCTCGCCCGCCTCGGCGCGTGCCACCACGACGCAGTCGGAAACTCCTTCGTGCCCGCGCAGCACCGCCTCGATCTCGCCCGGCTCCACGCGAAAGCCGCGCACCTTCACCTGGTGGTCCAGCCGCCCCAGGTACTCCAGCGTCCGATCCGCGCTGTACCGGACGCGGTCGCCCGTGCGGTACATCCGCGCGCCGGCTTCGGCCGCGAACGGATCGGGAAGGTACCGCTCCGCCGTAAGCCCCGGCCGCCCCAGGTAGCCGCGCGTCACCCCCCTGCCCCCCAGGTACAGCTCGCCCGGCACCCCCACCGGCACCGGCCGCAGCCCGGCATCGGCGACGTACGCCCGCGAGTTCGGCAGCACGCGTCCGATCGTCACCGGGCCTCCCGGCCGCCGGAGCGCGAACGTGCTGAACGTGGTGTCTTCGGAAGGACCGTACAGGTCGTAGACCCGTTCCACCCCGTGCGCGTACAGCGCATCCACCAGCTCCGCCCGGAGCGGCTCACCCGCCAGGTTCACCGTTTTCACCCCGGACGGGATCCCCCCGCTCTTCAGCAGCGCCGCGGCGGCGGAGGGCACGGTGTCGAGGAGCCGCACCTGGTCCGCGGCCGGCGACTGCGGCAGCGCGAGCGCGTTTTCCACCACGATCACCCGCCCGCCCCGGGTGAGCGGCGCGAAGAGCTCGAAGACCGACAGGTCGAAGGTGATCGACGTCGACGCCAGCACCCCCGCCAGCTCCTCGCCGGAGTACGCGCTCCACGCCCACGCTAGCATCGCCACGGCGCTCTCGTGCTCGATCGCTACGCTCTTGGGAATGCCCGTCGATCCGGAGGTGTAGATCAGGTACGCCAGGTTCCGCGGCGAGACGCGGCTCTCCACGTTCTCCGCGCTCGCGGCCGCGATCTCCGCCCGCGCCTCCTCCTCGACCACGACGTGGACGCCGGGCCCGGCGACGAGGAGGCCGCGCAGCTTCTCCTGCGTGAGCAGCACCGAAGCGGCGGAGTCGGCCGACAGGAACGCCAGCCGCTCGGCCGAGTACGCGGGGTCCAGCGGCACGTAGGCGCCCCCGGCCTTGAGCACGGCAAGGAGGGAGACGACCATCTCCAGCCCGCGCTCCAGGCAGATCCCCACCCGCACCTCGGGCCCCACGCCGAGACCGGCGAGATGGCGTGCCAGCCGGTTCGCCCGCTCGTTCAGCGCCCGGTAGGTGAGCGAATCCGCTTCGTGGACGACGGCGACCGCCTCCGGGATCCGCTCCGCCTGCGCCTCGAACAGCTCGTGGATGCATCGGTCCGCCGGGTACCCCGCCTCCGTCCGGTTCCACTCATCCAGCACGAGCGCGCGCTCCGCCTCGCCGAGCAGCTCCAGCCGCGAAAGCCGCACGTCCGCGCTGGCGGCGACCTGCTCCAGCACGCGCGCCAGGTGGCCGAGCATCCGCTCGGCCGTGCCCCGCTCGAAGAGGCCGGTGCTGTAGTTCAGCCCGCCGCGCAGCCCCTGGGCGGTCGCCGCGAGCGTCAGCGAGAGATCGAACTTTGCCATCTCGATCTCCGTTCCCACTCCCTGCACGCCCAGCCCCCCGAGCCTGCCGCCCGTACCCTGGGCGTTGTCCAGCGTGAACGACACCTGGAAGAGCGGCGAGTGGCTCAGGCTGCGCTCCGGGCTCAGCTCCGCCACCAGCTTTTCGAAGGGCACCTCCTGGTGCTCGTACGCGCCCAGCGTCACCTCCCGCACCCGCCGCAGCACCTCGCGGAAGCTCGGGTCGCCGGAGAGATCGGTCCGCAGCACCAGCGTGTTGACGAAGAAGCCGATCAGCCCC